>NZ_CAMQYW010000201.1 GCF_947039425.1 uncultured Cetobacterium sp.
ATATAATTAATTATAAAATAATTATATGAATATATTAAAATTAGGAGGTTGTTATGAGTACTTTTAAAAATATTCAATCTGAAAAATCAATTGATTTAAAAAACTTAGTTCCATACAGTGACAATGCAATAAATAGCATTATGTTAGCTTTAACAAAAGATTTAAATATAACAATTTTTTCATTTGATAAAAATGAATTTATTAATGAACATTCTGCACCAGCAGATGCATTAGTTTATATTTTAGAAGGAGAACTAGAAATTTCAATTGATAAAAAAATATATATAGTGAAAGAAAATGAAATGATTTTAATGCCAGCTAAGGTTCTACATGCTTTAAAAGCTTTAGATAAAAGTAAAATGTTACTTATTATAGTTAAAAAAGAGGAAAGTTCTGGAGGATTTATAAATATAGATTATTCACTTAATAAAGACTTTACTCAATTTATTCAAGGGTTTAAAGGTGGAATTGTTAGTAAAAGAGTTATAAACACAGATAATTTAAGTTCTCTTTTATTTGATATATCTAATTGCGAAGAGATTGAACATAATCAAGTAGAAGGTGAAACTTTTATATTAACTTTAGATGGAGAATTACAAATTACTACAAATGAGAATAATCATTCTGTTAAAAAAAATCAAGTATTTCTAGTTCCAAATGATACTCTTTATGAGTTAAAATCAACTATTGATAGTAAATTTTTATTAATAGAAATAAATTAATGAAGATTTCTATATCTTCATTACACGAGGTGATATTATGAGTTTATTTTTAGGAAAGGTACATTATTTATTATTTAATAAAATTTTATGGTTTCAAGATTTAGAAGATGAAATTGTAGAATTTGCTAAAAATGAAAATTTAAATGTTAAAGAAATAAGTGATAGAGTTAACGTCTCTTATGGCAATAAAATTACTAATAGAAATTTAGAAGAGATTATAGATAGAGAAAATATTCATCAGTGGCTACAAAATAGAATTAACGCCTCTGAAGGAAGGATTGCATGTTGGATCAAAGAGATCTTAATCAATTGTAACAACTCCTTTGAAAAATTAGAGTTGATTTTTAAAGGAAAAGGGATAAATGATGGGAAAATAATCTTAAGTACCAAAGATATTAAAAATGCCAAAGATATTTACATTGCTATGAATGATTTTATTTTAGATGGAATGCCATGTGATAAAGTTAATAGCATTTTAATTTTAGAAGATGATTTAATACAGTGGAAAAGAGCATTTTGTTCTCATGAACATATTTGGAGTAAAGAAAATATTGATGTAGATGTTTTTTATAACTTTAGAAAATTATGGGTTGAAAGTTTTGTTAATGAAATTAATAATAATTATGAGTATTTAGAAAATTATGATATTTTTGAAATTAAGAAGAAAAAAATATTAAATAAAAATGCTATTGAATTAATGAAGGAAGAACACGATAACATAAAAATTATGTTAAAAATAATTAGAAAAATATGTTATGAACTCCTTGAAAAAAATCTAATTAATTACAAAGATTTTAATTTAGCTCTTGATTTTATAGTTAATTATGCAGATGCTCATCACCATCAAAAAGAAGAATTAATTCTTTTTAAAGAAATGACCACCAATCTAGGAGAACTTGCTGAAACAATTATAAAAAATGGAATGTTAGTTGAACATGATTTTGGAAGATTATATATAAGAGATTTAAAAATTGCAATTGATAACTTTAGAACTGGAAATAACGAGGCTAAATTAGATATAATTGCAAATGCTATTTCATATACACACTTACTTGAGAGACATATTGATAAAGAAGATAAAGTTATCTATTCATATGCTGAGAGAGAATTATCTAAAAATATAATATTAAAAATAGATGAAGATTGTTGTGAATATGAAACTTTAAATTCCAATGAAAAAATAAGATGTTTAAATATTTTAAACACTTTAGAAAATAAATACTTAAAGGAGGAAAAATAGGATGATAACTAAAGATACTGTAATAGGGGATATTTTAAAAATGAATGAAAATGCTGCTAAAATTTTAATGGATTTTGGAATGGGGTGTTTAGGTTGTCCTTCATCAACTATGGAGACTTTAGAACAGGCTTGTTTTGTTCATGGTCTTAATTTGAGCGAAGTTTTAGAGCAGTTAAATAAATAAAAATTCCTAAAATTATAAGCTAAAACCATGAAACTAGACACTTGAAAAAGAGGATCTAGTTTCATGGTTTTTTTGATGCTAGAATTTAAGGAAAAAATGATTGTTTTATATTTATGTATATATAATAGTTATACCTGTTGAATTAATATGGGAAGTTATGATAGTATATAATACAATTTAGATGTTTAGGTGCTGAAAAAGCTTAATAAAGGAAGTGGGTGAGAATCCCACACAGTGAAAACTGCTGTATGGTGGACGAAATCACGTTATACCACTGGGAAACTGGGAAGGTGTGAAAGTAGGATGAAACTAAGTCAGAAGACTTACCAAATAGTCAATATATAGTTTTTGTGCAGCTCTTAAAATATTTAAAAAATATTTAGGAGGAGTATTATGTATACAAAAATATCAATACTAGCATTATTTTTAGCTTCAAATTTATATGGTCAAGATAATAGTTTGGCAATAAAACTTGAGGAATCAACAATAACTGCTGAAAGATATGAGGAAACACCAGTTATTGAAACATCAAGAAATATCACAGTTATAACAGAGGAAGAGATAAAAAAAAGAGGGTATAAAAATTTACAAGAATCTTTAGTAGATATTCCAGGAATATCTTTTTCAGGAGGAAACTTATCTATGAGAGGGCAGGTTCCTAATATGGGAAATAAAACTCTTATTGTTTTAGTAGATGGAGTTCCTCAAAATGGAATTGATAATAGATCCTTTGATTTAGATTTTATCCCTGTGGAACAAATAAAAAAAGTAGAAGTACTCCCTTCAGGTGGTGCAATTATGTATGGAGGAAATGCAACAGCAGGAGTAATTAATGTAATAACTAAAAAAAATAAAGATTTAAAACAATGGGGAAGTACTGGTTTTAGACTAGGATCTTTTAATGAAAAAAAATACAATGTAAACTATGGAACATATATAACAAAAAATACATCAATAGATATGAAATATGTAAAAACTAATAAAGATGAGTACAGAAATTATGCAAAAAAAGATTTAGATTTTGCAGAAATAGGAGTTGCTCATAATTTAGAAGATGGAACTCTTGGGTTTAAATATATTCGTAATGAAAGAAAATCAAGGGGATCTAGTTATTTAACTAAAAAAGAATATGAAGATGATAGAAGACAAAATGAGTTTTATAAAGGTAAATTAGCCACAAATAAACAAGATAAATATATT
The DNA here is from genome assembly GCF_947039425.1 of uncultured Cetobacterium sp. GTDB lineage: Bacteria > Fusobacteriota > Fusobacteriia > Fusobacteriales > Fusobacteriaceae > Cetobacterium_A. The sequence goes on from NZ_CAMQYW010000201.1 coordinate 3,347, forward strand.
TTAGATTTTAATAAAAAACTAAATTCAAAATTAACACTTTCAGCAATTGGAGAGTATAGAGAGAGAAAATATACGTATAGTTATCCTGAAAAAGATTTAGTTCCAAAATATAAGGGAAGAATAAAAAATACGAAATCATATTATACAAATACTCAGTTAAAATACTCTTATGGTGAAAATAGTAATATTATTTTAGGTGGAGATTATTCTAAGGCAAGAGTTAAAGAGGATTATTATAAAAAAGCAAAGTATTCATCATATACAAAAACTAATTATAATGCTATTGGTGGAT
>NZ_CAMQYW010000202.1 GCF_947039425.1 uncultured Cetobacterium sp.
AAAAAGAAAAATATACTAATTATTGAAGATGAAGCTTTTTTAAGAGATATTTTAAGAAGATATTTAGAAAAAGAAAATTACAATGTTTTTCAAGGTGAAAGTGGAGAAAGTGGAATTGAAATTTTTAAAGAAAACCAAATAGACTTAGTTCTTTTAGATATTATGCTTCCTAAAATGCAAGGATGGGAGGTTTGTAAAAAAATAAAAGAGATCTCATCTACACCAATAATTATTTTAACATCTCGTTCTGAAGATGAGGATGAAGCAAAAGGATTAACTCTTGGAGCTGATGATTATATTATAAAACCTTTTAAACCAAAAGCTCTTCTAACTAGAATTCGTATTATTTTAGAAAAAAATATTATTAATTTTCCAGATATTATTGATGATTTAGAAATATATAGAGACACTTACAAAGTTTTTAAAGATGGGGAAGATATTGCTTTGGGGCTAAAGGGATTTCATCTTTTAAACTATTTAATTTTAAATAAAAATATAATATTGTCTAGAGAAACTATTTTAAACAATGTTTGGAAAGATGACTTTGATGTAGATGAAAGAGTAGTTGACACTTGGATAAAAATACTTAGACAAAAAATTGGAGATAAATATATCAAAACTATTAGAGGAGTTGGATATGAGTTTAAACTTAAAGATTAAAAAGCTTAGTATTCCCTTTAAAATATTTCTTTTTTTAAGTCTTTTAACCTATTTTATCATATTTTTCTCTTTAATAGCAGGTTATCTGTACTTAGAAAAATATCAAATCTCCCAAAGAAAAAATGTACTTATTAATTTAGCAAATAAATACAAACAGATTCCTAAGGATAAGTTTGAAAAGTTTTTAGAAGAGGAGGGCATTTTTTTTAAAAAAGATACAATATCAAATCTTAATTCACTTAAACAAACAACAACAACTTTTTTAAAAACCTTTGTTTCAGAAAATAGTGCCATAGGTATTGTTAGAGGAAGAGATCAAATAAAAAGAATAATTTTAATAAAAAAAACTGGTGAAAATAAAGTTATTATTTTAGGATCACCACTTGCTTCTCTAAGATCTACAGCTAATATATCATTTAAATTTTATCTGTTTTTATTCTTAGGAACTATCCCATTTAATCTTATTCTTGCTTATTTTTTATCTATTAAAATGGGAAGACCAATTGAAAAAGAACTTTTAATTTTAAATGAAAATTTAAAAGAGGAACTAAAAAAAGAGAAAAAATTAGATGAGTTTAGAAAAAAATTCATCTCTAATATTTCTCATGAGTTAAAAACTCCAATATCTATTATCAGTGGTTATAGTGATGCTATTATTGACGGAATTATTGAAGATGATGATATTGTTAATATTTGTAAAAATATTAATCTAGAAGCATCTAATATGAATAATCTAATTAAAGATCTTCTTTTTTTCACTAAATTAGAATCTCAGTATATTAAACTAGAAAGTGAAAGTATAAATTTAAAAGAGTTTTTAAATAGCAATCTTTCTAGATACTCTTTAGATTTTCAAAGTAAAAATATACACCTTTTTCTTCATTTAAAAGATATAACTATTAATACAGATAAAAAACTATTTACAATAGCTATAAATAATATTTTAACTAATGCTATATCCTATGTTAATGAGAAAAATATTATTGAAATAAAAGTAACCAACTCATCTCTAATTATAAAAAACTCCTTTACTAATAAAGAAAATATAAATTTAAATGATTATTTTCTTCCCTTTAACGGAAAGAAAAGTTCTCCCAATCAAAAATATGGTGGTACTGGCCTTGGTCTTTCTATAGTTTCACAAATTTTAAATATTTTAAAATTTAAATATGATTTTTCTTTTAATGAAAAAGAGAAAAATATAGAGTTTGCAATATATTTTTAAAATAGAGGTAAGTATAAAATCTTACCTCTGTTATACTAAGTAAGCACTAAAAGACATATCAATAGATTTTATACAAGCCTTTCTAAGTCTTTCAATTTGACTTTGATCCTTTAGTTTTTTAGCCTTTTCTAAATACCCTTTAAATATAAATATTTGAGATAAATTAAGGAGCTTAACGTGAGAAGGGGATATTAATTTTTCATGGGCAAGTTTCATTATTAAATATTTATTTCTCTCTTCTAAATCTAATTTTAATAACATCTGATGATGTTTATACTTTGTATCTTCAAAACCTTCTGGGAAAGCCTTATAAAAACTTTTAAACTGAGCATAAGCATCAGTTTCTTTTTCCTCTTTACTCATATTAATTTCAGAACATGAAAAAAATATAAAATAAAAAATTTCTGGGTATTTAAAAGCACTTTCACAAAAAAGTTTCCAAATATATTTGCTCTCTTCTAAAGAGTTTTCAAAATTTTTATCCATTTTATTTATACCTTGATTATACTCCTTTAAAAAGGTTAAACATGAGAGTAAAACCAAGTGATTGAAATTCTTAAAATGAACATAGATTGCGCCACTGGTACACCCAACAAGACTAGCAACTTTCCTTATTGATAATCCTTCAAGTCCATTTTCAAACACTATTTTTGAAGTTTCTGTTATTAATTTTGTCTTGGTGTTTTCTGTCATTTTTTCCTCCTAAATATTCTTTTATTATTCAAACATCTTTATATTATAACATTAATTTCCAAAAAAAGATTTGACATTTTTCTCACAAGAGAGTATAAACATATCAACAGGTGATCGCGATTACCAAAAAACAAGGAGTGTGTTCAATGAGATTAGAAATTGGAAATTTTTATGTTAAAGATGTTCTGTTTGGACTAGAAAATTCATATTCCAATGGAGTTTTAACAATTAACAAAGAAAAAGCTTTAAATCTTATTTTACAAGATGACTGTATCACTGAAGCTGATATTTTCATTGCTAAACCAGGGGAAAGTAAGAGAATAGTTCCCATAAAAGAAGCTATTGAGGCTAGAGTTAGACTTGATGGTAGAGCTATTTTCCCAGGAGTTACTGGACCTTTAAAAGCTTGTGGAGAAGGAAAACTTCATGCACTAAAAAACATGAGTATTATGGCTGTTGGAAAACACTGGGGTAGTTTTGGTGATGGTGTTGTTGATATGTGCGGAGAAGGAGCTAAATACTCATACTATTCACAGCTTATAAATATCTGTTTAGTTGCAGATACTAATGAGGAATTTGAAAAAAGAGAACAACAAAAGAAAAATAAAGCCTTAAGATGGGGAGCAATGAAACTTTCTGAACATATTGGAGCTATTGTAAAGGACTTAGTTCCTGAAAGTGAGGAGATTTTTGATCTACCACCTGTTACAAAGAGAGAGGAAAGTGTAACAAATTTACCAAGTGTAGTTTATGTTATGCAAGCACAATCTCAAATGGAGGAACTTGGGTATAACGACTTAGTCTATGGATGGGATATGAATAGAATGTTGCCAACTTTCATGCATCCAAACGAAGTTTTAGACGGTTGTATTATTGGTGGTTCATTTATGCCTTGTTCTTCAAAATGGTCAACTTATGATATGCAAAATTTACCAACTATTAAAGATCTATATAGTGAACATGGAAAAACTATTAACTTCTTAGGAGTTATTATGTCTAACTTAAATGTTTCCCTTGAACAGAAAGAAAGAGCTGCTATTTATGTTGC
>NZ_CAMQYW010000203.1 GCF_947039425.1 uncultured Cetobacterium sp.
CCATTAACTTGATTAAAGTATCCACCTAATCCTTTGAGAACTTCCAGTTCTCCTCTACAGTATGGTCACCAAGAACCTCTCATAAAAGATAGAATAAGGTGATTGTTTTTTAATAAGTCAAATAAAGATACAGTTTCATTTGAAAAAGTTTTAACTTTAACATTTGGAGCAATTTCTCCTAAACTTATTATTCTATTTTCAACTCTATCTTTTAAGATCTCAACTGCTTTTTGTTTTAAAAACTCATTTTTAGAAATCATATACCACCTCCAACTTCTCTTTTTGACTATAAAATAAATTAAAATTTAATTTGTGTCATAAAAATGACCTTAATTTTTTATAGTTTTTAAGAGTAATTAATATATTCTTTCTTTAAAAAATTATATTTCCTTTTAAATTTTATTATTTATTTTTAATTTCGTGAATATCCATTTGTGGGAATGGAATTGAAATACCATATTTATCAAATTCTTCTTTTATATGGTTAAGAGTTTCTTTATAGATAATCCAGTATTTATCATTAGTAGTCCATCCATTTAGACATATATTAATTGAGCTATCAGCATATTCATAAATATAAGTAGAAATTTCTTTTTCTTTTGTAATTAAGGGGTTATTTTTTAATATATTTTCAAGTATTTCTCGAGCAAGGATGATATTATCATCATATCCAATTCCTATAATAAATTTAAGTCTTCTAAGAGGTGTTTTAGTATAATTAATAACTTTATTAGAAACAACTAAATTATTAGGAATAATAATTAAATCATTATCATAAGATCTGATTGTAGTAGAAAAAATATCAATCTCGTGAATATAACCTTTTTCTTTATCAATTTCAACTTCATCCCCCACTGTATAAATTTTAAAAAATAAAATTAAAATTCCTCCTGAAAGGTTAGAAAGATTGTCTTTTAAAGCAAGTCCAAGTCCAAGTCCAATAGTTCCAAAAAATGCTAATAAAGTATGTTCTTTAAATCCTATTATTAATAAACTTATATTTAGAGAAATAATAGAAAAAATAAGTTTTGATAAAGAGAGTACAAAGGTTAGAAGAGAGCGATCTTTAACTTTTCTTTCAATAATTTTTTTTTGAAAAATTATAACAATTTTAAAAAGATTATTAAATAAATAATAGGTAATAATAGCAATTAATAATTTAATAAAAAAGTAAATTCCTTCAATTAAAAGATGAGTAGGATCATAGTCATGTTGTATTCTTAAAATTATTTCTGTAAAAATTTTATGAATATTCATAAAGTCCTCCTAATATTTTATTAAATATTAGGAGTTATACATTATGATTATTTTGTTTCCTTTATTATAAATATTTTTTGATTTTTTCTGCCATTAGTTTTATTTTATTTTTAGGAATGCTACACAGAGCTATTCTTATTCCTAAATCGCTTCCAGTAATATAGATGTTTTCATCCTCTAATTTTTTAGAAATTATATTGTAGTTTGTTGTTTGTAAAGGAATAAATAAGAAAAATCCACTTTCGTATGGTAAGATATCTAAATTTATATTTTTAGCAGTATTTATAAATATATCTGCACGTTCTTTTAATAGAGTTATCATATATTCTCTTTCTTTTAATAGAGTGTTATTTTTATTTAAAACTAAATTAGAGAACATAGTCATTCCACTTTTTGAAATATTAGACCATACACCTCTTCCAGTATGTTTATTTGCATTTAAAAATTCTTCTTGAATTTTTTCACATGATGTAATAGCAACTTGAGCACCAACTCTTAAACCATAGCTACTAAAGGATTTAGAAATACTAAAGGCTAATATAACTAGAAAATTTTTAGGTAAGCTTATAAATAAATCATTTATATCAATAGGAGTTTCATCAAAATCAGAGTATGCAATATCTCTTAATAAAACAACATTAGTACATTCACTTGCTATTTTTAAAATATCAATAATTTTAGTCCACTCTTTTTTTGATAATTTATAGCCAGTTGGATTATGACATGGATCATTTATTACAATAACTAAACTTCTTTGAACTTTTGCAAGGGATAAAACAGAATCCTTAAAAGTTTCTAAATTAAAATTGTTTTCTTTATTAAACATTTTATATGTTTCGTAGTTACCTCCACATTCTTTGGCAATAACTTTATAAGAACCCCACATAAATTCAGGAAGTAATACTTTTTCACCATCATTTAAATAATTTTGAAATGTATTATAGATTGCTCCAGTTCCTCCTGGAGTTGCAATAACTTCAGTAAAGTTATTTTTATAAGTATTTTTATAATTTTTTCCTAAAGTACATATTTTAACTGCTTCTTTAAATTTTTCATCTCCGTCAATACTAGAAGCATATCCAAAAATATCAAAAGAGTTTAAATTTTTATATTCAGTATAAACAGAATCTAAAATATGTAATTCTTCATCTTCATTATAAAAAATTCCAAGAGTTCCATTAATTGTATTTTCCTTTCCAATTTCTTCCTTTTTTTCTTTTGCCTTTTTAGAAAAAATAAAAACTTGATCATCTATTTTTTTATCTTTATATTTGTTAATAACCATAATGCCCCCTGTTTCTTTATTAATTATTATAATTATAACAAAAAATTAGATTTTTACAATATATTTTTAAAATTATTTTTTCATTTATTTTTAAAATAACTATTTTTTTTCATTTTCTAGAGGAGGATTTGAAGGTTTTGATAATAAATAATAATTAAAAATAGCTACTAATAATATAATTAGTCCTCCAATTGAGCTAGAAATATCAGGAATTTCATGCCATAAAAAGAAACCTAAAATAGCTGAAAAAACTATACTGAGATATTGATAAATTGAAACTTCATTAGCTTTTGAATTTTTATAAGCATAAGCTAATGATAATTGACAAATAGTTGCAAAGATACCAGTTAAAATTAAATATAAAAGCTGTAGATGGCTAGGAATAATAAATCCATGTAGAATCATAGGAATAAAAGAACCTATTATAGATATACATGCAAACCAAAGAACTATTGACTCTGGATTTTCAAGATGTCTTAAATATCTAAGAAGAGTATATGAAATACCAGAAAAAATTGCAGATATAAATCCTGCTAAAGCAGGGAGTATAGAGACGTTCATTCTTGGTTTGATAATTAATAAAGCACCAATTAAAACTAAAAGTAACAATGGAATCTGTTTTCTTTGAAACTTTTCTTTTAAAAATAATGTAGCGAAAAAAGTTACAAAAAAAGGAGATAATTTATTTAGTAAAGTTGAATCTGCTAAATATAAATAATTAATAGAATAAAAATAAAGAATAGTATCAGTTAAGCCAGTAAAAGATCTTATAATCATAAAAAATCTACCTTTGTTACTATTTCCAAGTATTTTAATATCTTTTCCTCTAATTAAAATGAGGATTACAATTGTTTCTATTATATTTCTAAAAAATATTTTTTCAAAAGTAGGAATACTAGTTCCCATCAGTTTAACAGTTGAGCTCATTAACGTTATACTAAAGGCCGATAAACACATCCAACAAGCCCCTTTTAATCTTTTATTCATAAAATCACATCCGAGTATTTTCTTGTTAATATTTTAACATAGTTTCTAAAAAAAAAAGTATTAAAAGATATTTTCTTTT
>NZ_CAMQYW010000204.1 GCF_947039425.1 uncultured Cetobacterium sp.
CTAAGTTTTTAAATAAATTTTTAATCTCTTTATAAGAACTAACATCTAAAAGTTCTCTTTTAAATATTCCGTTTAATATGTCATTTTCATTTTCTAAAAATATAGAAATAGTATTATTTATCATTTGTGATTGTAAATAAATTTTTATTTTTTGAATAATAATTTTTTCATATAATCTATTCCCTTTACTTTTTTTTATCTGAATATTTTCTAATTCATATTTATTAATATTTTCTTCAAGAGCTATAAGAGAATTTAAATTTTTTTCATCAGACCTATCTTTATATTTATTGATTTGTTCTTTTATATCTTCGAGAGTTATTAATTTCTTTTGGATTCCATCTTCAATATCTGCAACACAATAAGCAATATCATCAGATGCTTCAAGTAAATATGTTAAAGGATGACGATTATTATTAAGACCAAGTTCATCATTTATTTTTTTATAGTCTAAATCTTCACTTAAAAAGTATCCAAATTTTTTCTCCTCAATATTTAAACTATTTTTTTTATTTCCTTCTACTGAATTTTTAGGATATTTTATAATTGTAGCTAACGTACCATAAGTTAAATTATATCCAAATTCATTTCCTAAATATTGTAACTTCTTTAAAATCCTAAAAGTTTGAACATTTCCATCAAAATAGATTAAATCGTTTTCTTGTCTTTGAGAAAGATTTAAATTATTTTTTTCAAAAAATTCTTTGAAAAATTTTTGTATAACAAACTCTCCAAAATGTCCAAATGGAGGATTTCCAATATCATGAATAAGACCTGCCACTGCTAAAATTGAGCTTATTTTATCATCTTTTAATTGTTTCTTATACTCTATTGCTTTTCCTATAGAAGAGGAAATATGAGAAACTTCTAGAGAATGCGTTAATCTAGTTCTTACAAAATCTCCTCTTTTTAAAGGAAAAACTTGTGTTTTATCTTGTAATCTTCTAAATGATGAACTAAAAATAATTCTAGAATAATCACTAGAAAAAGAGTTTCTATTATCAAATTCTAATTTATCAGATGAACTTTTTTTAAATCTTTTTTCATTTAGAAGAGTGTCCCAATTCATTTTCATATTTTCTCCTTAAAATAAGTTATTTTAATACTATTATAACACTAAGAAATCATTTTTTTTACATTTAATTAAGGAATATAGTTGTTTTCATATATAAATTATGGTTTAATTATATATAAGAACATAATAGATTTTTGGAGGTAAAATGGGAAAAATAATAACTATAAAAAATAATAAAGGTGGAGTTGGTAAAACTTTTATAGCAACTCAATTAGCTTCTGGCTTATCAATGCTAGATAAAAAAGTTTTAATATTAACTTCTGACAGTCAAAATAATGTTTTTTCATACCTATTAAAAGGAAATCATGAATTTGAAAAAGGTCTTAAAACACAAGTAACTAAAGGTAATGGAGAGTATTTTAGATTAAGAGAAAATCTTTATTTTCTTCCATTAGAAGATAGTAAATTTTCTCCTCAATTTATCAAAGCGTTACCTGCTTTTTTAGATAAATGTAAAAATGAGTATGATTATATTGTTGTGGATAGTACTCCTGTTTTAAAAATAGATAATGTTTTTTTAGATAATACAGACTATATTTTAATCCCAGGATATGCAGATAAAGTTACAACAGAAAGTATAATTAATGTACTTGAACAAGTTGATACGAAAAAAATTCTAGGAATTGTCTTAAATAGATATAGATCATCAGAGATTCAAAATATGTTTTTACAAGAGGTTAAAAGTGCCACTGAAGATACAAACATATCTTTTATTACTCCAATTCCTCACCTTTCTTTTATTGAAAAGATGTTGTATAATCAAAAAACTATCTGGGAGTTTACAAATAAAGACGCTAATAGAGTCCAAGATATTTTTTGTGAAATTATAGCGAGAATAAAAGAAGAAGAGTCAATAAATTAGGAGGGTACTTTTTAGTGAATAATATAAAAGATAAATTTAAAGATAGATTAAAAGACAAACTTTCTAAACATGAAAATGGAGTTTTAAAAAACAAAATCTCTGAAGAAAACAGTATTACAGAAACAAATATCTCTGAAATAATAGACTTTCAGTTAATTAATACTTTAGTAGAAGATAAGAATATTATAAAGGAGTTAAAAGAAAACTCAATTAAAATATTTTCCATCCAATCAAAAGCAGTTATAGATATGGGTGAGATATTTCATAATGTATATAATCTTCTTTCAAAATCTGGAAGTAAAGATGGAGTTTATACTAAGTGGTTAGAAATAACTGGAGTTTCTCCTAGAACGGCTTTAAATTATAGAAAAAGATATGATTTGTATTGTAAGGTGAGTTTAGAAGGTAAAATTCTTATAAAAAAAATGCCACAAAAAATAATAGATAATATCTATAACATGGAGAATAAAGATAATATAGTTAATGCTATAAATAAAGGAGAAGATTTTTTAAAGTATCTTTCTAATAATTTAGATACACAGCATCAAATAGAAATTAAAAAATCAACTGAATTTTTTCAAGAAATAAAAATAAATAAATATATAGAAGTTTTTAATAATCTTCCTTCTAAATATAACAATTTAAATGAAAAGAAAAAAAGAGAATTAGAAAAATATTTGAAAAAAATTGATGAAATATTAGATATATAAAAGGAAAGAAATAAAGCTTCGGCAAACTTGCCGAAGCTTTATTTCTTTCTTAAAATATATTGAACTATATTTCCTAAATCATTCTCTTTATCTAAAAAACTTATTAAATTATAATAATCTAATATTTTATTTATATCTGATTTTAGTAATAAATCTTCTTTTCTTAATCCATTATTTATTTTATTTTTTTCTCCAAATCCACAAATATATAATATACCGTTCTTTTTAAGCTTATAATGAATTTTTAATAATTGATTTAAAGGTAATTTATAATGATTAATAATTATATTATCAAAAATTTCTAATTCATCTAAAAACTTATTTTTAGATACATCTAATTTTTTAACTTTAATTATTTGACTTCTTTCTTTAGAAAAAACTAATAGTCTTTTTAATGCTTCATCACTAAAATCTACTCCTGTAACTTCAAATCCATTTTCAGATAAAAAAAGAGAATTTCTTCCATCTCCACAAGCAATATCTAACACACTTCCTTTTTTAAAAAAATCAACTTTATTTATTAAAAATTCATCAGGATCCATTAATTTATTTTTTCTATTTAAAAATTTGTTCTCCCAAAATAATTTTTCACCCATATAAATCTTATCACTCACTAAAATCTCCCTTTAAAAATCTAATTGTTATTTATATTTTTTAAAATTTCAAGAACTAAATCACCACTATTTTTAGATGCTATTTGTATAATGTTATCATTTAAACTAGTCTCCTCATTTGCATTATCAGATATACTTCTAATAACTAAAAAATCTATATTATTAATATATGCTACATGAGCAATAGAAGCTCCTTCCATTTCAACACAATGAGGATTGTAATCCTTTATAATTTTTTCCTTAAATTTTAACTCTGTTATAAAAGACTCTCCTGTAACTATTCTCCCAATATGATATTTTTTATTTATATTTTTTGCACTTTTAATAGCAATCGATTTTAAA
>NZ_CAMQYW010000205.1 GCF_947039425.1 uncultured Cetobacterium sp.
CAGACGTGTGCTCTTCCGATCTAAGTAAAGATGAAATTATCCCTAAAATAGAAGCTCCCCAGCTAGAAATAGGGATAAGAGGACATATAGGAGCACTTGTAGAATCAACATAATAAGCAATTTTAGCTTTGCTTATTGAATATGACTCACTTAAAGTTTTACTAATATTTCCAACAATAATAGAATTAAAATATCCATCTATATATATTATAATTCCTAAAAAAATAATAAATAATTCAGCACTTTTTTTAGTTTTTAATTTAGTTTTTATCCAATTGGAAAAAGAGTTAATCCCACCACTTTCCTCCATTAATGTGCTTAATATAGACAACATTGGAAGAAAAATTAAAATTGAAATATTCCACTTGTTAAAAGAGTTATTAATATAAAAAATACTGGATATTGATTTATAACCTTTAAAAATAAAATTAAAGAACGTTAAATTTGGTTGAAGTAATATAGATATAAAAAATCCACTAAAAAGAGAGATAAAACTTTTTTTAGTTTTGATTAAGACTAATAATGAAATAATAATAGGTAAGAATAAAAAAAATATGTGCATATAACACCATCCCTTCATGACTATAATGTTATATCACACATATTAAAAAAAGACCACTATAAAATACTAAAATCGTATTCTTTAATAAGTTCATTGATTATATCTTTAGCTACTTCTTTTTTAGATTTTTCAGGATATTTAACTATTTCTCCATTATTTTTTATTATTTGAATAGAGTTAGTTTGTTTTTGCATATTATTTGCATTATTTGCCACAATCATATTCAGATTTTTTTTCATTAATTTTTTCTTAGCATTTTCTTCAATATTTTCAGTTTCAGCAGCAAAACCAATTAAAAATTGATTTTCTTTTTTTAATCCCATATTAAATAAAATATCAGGATTTCTTTCTAAGGCTATAACTAAATCACCATCAGCTTTTTTAATTTTTTCTGTTGAGTATATTTTAGGTCTATAATCAGCAACAGCAGCACAAGCAATAGCTACATCTTGAGAATCAAACTCCTCCATAACTTTATCAAACATATTTTGGGCACTTTTAACAGAAATAAATTTTTTAAGATTATTAGGGACTTCTAAATTTGTTGGACCAGAAATAAGAGTGACATTAGCACCTAATAAAGTAGCTCTTTTAGCTAATTCATATCCCATTTGTCCACTAGATCTATTTGAAAAATATCTTACAGGATCTAAGGCTTCCTCAGTTCTCCCTGCTGTAATTAAAAAATTAATATTTTTTAATGGTTGAGATTCTTCTTGTTCTAATCTTTCCTCTATGATTTCAACAATCTCTTTTTCATCTTTAAGTCTTCCTTTAGCATTGACGTTACATGCTAAAAATCCTTCATCAGCTTCAATAAAATTATAGTTAAATGATTTTAACTTATCAATATTGCTTTTTAAAATAGGATTATTATACATATTAACATTCATAGCTAAAGCAAAATAAACTGGTTTAATTGAAGCTGATATAACAGTAGAAAGCATATCATCTGCAATTCCATTGGCAACTTTTCCAATTATATTTAGAGTTGCAGGAGCTACTAAAATAAGATCTGCCCATTCAGCAAGAGAGATATGTTCTACTTCCATTTGATGTTCTCTTTCCCACATATCTGTGTAAACCTTATTTCTAGATAGAGTTTCTAAAGTTTGTGGTGTTATTATTTTAGTAGCGCTAGTAGTCATAATAACTTTAACATTATAACCTCTTTTTCTTAAAATAGAGATAATATTAGCTGATTTATAAGCTGCAATTCCTCCAGTTACACCGAGTAAAATATTTTTCATAGTTTTCTCCTTTAATTTAATTTTATAAAAAAAGGAGCTAATCTTTAAAGAAAAGCTCCTAGTAAAATTATTCGTTATAATATAAGTTTTCTGTAGGGAATACTGGATCACATGTAACATCAACACCAAGTTTTCTAAGAGTTTGCTCGTCACCTTTTCCTAAAATAGTAGTTGAGTGTAATTGAGCACCTTTAAGCATTGGTAGTTTATCTAAAGCAACTTGTGCCATAGGGTTTGTTGCAGCTGAAATAGTTAACGATATTAACATCTCTTCACAGTCTAAACCAATATTTTTACTTTGTAATGTATTTTTCTTTAATTTTAATATATCTTCAATAATAGATGGAGAAATTAAATGAATTTCATCATTAATTCCAGCAATATCTTTAAGAGCATTGATTAAAACTGCAGCAGAAGCATCTAAAACATTTGATTTTTTCCCAGTTAATATTGAATGATTTTCTAATTCAATAGCAACAGATGAGTGTAACTCTTTTGAAGGAGTTGTAGTCGAGTGATTTTGTTTTTCAAGATGTTCTCTTGCAACAGTAACAACTCTTCTATGATCCTCTTTAAGTCCTAACTCTTCCATTATAAGTCTAGCTCTTTGGAAAGTTTCTTTATCAACATAACCTTTTTTATATTCACATCCTGTTTTAAAGAATCTTCTTATAATCTCTTGATTAGAAGCTTCCTTAACAACATCGTCATCAATAATTCCAAATCCAACTCTATTAACACCCATATCTGTTGGTGATTTATATATAGATTCTTTATTTGTTATTTTTTCGATAATTCTTCTTAACACTGGAAAAGCTTCAATATCTCTATTATAGTTAACAGAAGTTTCTCCGTAAGCTTCTAAATGGAAAGAATCTATTAAGTTAACATCTCTTAAATCAACAGTAGCAGCTTCATATGCTATATTTAATGGATGCTTTAAAGGTACGTTCCAAACAGGGAATGTTTCAAATTTTGAGTATCCAGCAACATTTCCTCTTTTATTTTCATGATATAATTGACTTAAACAAGTAGCAAGCTTTCCGCTTCCAGGTCCTGGAGCAGTAACAACAACAATTGGCTTAGAAGTTTCGATATATGGATTTTTTCCATATCCCTCATCACTTACAATAGTATCAACATCAGTTGGATACCCTTTAGTTGCTCTATGTTTATAAACCTTAATTCCTCTTCTCTCTAATTTATTAATAAATAGAGATGTAGCTGGTTGGTCATCATATCTAGTAATAACAACACTATTTACTTCAAGTTCACGTTCTCTTAAATCATCTATTAATCTAAAAACATCCATGTCATAAGTAATACCAAAATCTCCTCTGATTTTGTTTCTTTCAATATCTCCAGCAAAAACACAAATAATTACTTCAACTTTTTCTTTAAGTCTTTGTAATAGTTTGATTTTAGCATTTTCATCAAAACCTGGTAATACTCTTTTAGCGTGTAAGTCGAACAACAGTTTCCCACCAAATTCAAGATATAATTTATCAAAATTGTTAACTCTCTCTAGAATAAACTTCGACTGCTCCTCTAGATATTTATTATGATCAAAACCTATTTTCATGACTCACTCCTTGTTTTTATTTATTTTGGTCAGAGCAATTCCTGACTCTATATCTTAGCATGGATATAAAAAAAAATCTAGGATTAAAATTTTTATTTATGTTATACTTGTTAAATATTATTGATTGGGGAGGCATTGACAATGCAAAAAAAACTTATACTAATAGATTGTGATCCAGGAT
>NZ_CAMQYW010000206.1 GCF_947039425.1 uncultured Cetobacterium sp.
CTTATAGTTTATAAAATGTACTTTGGATGAATAAAAAAAATAAAAGGATAGGAAATCTTGACAAGATATATTTAGTGTAGGATAATATAAGAAAATACTTGTAAAGGAGAGGGAAATGACTAATAAAAAGACAATAGGAATATTATTATTAACATCATCACTTTTAGGAGCATGTAGTACTGTTTCAGTAAATAATAAAACAACAGGAACAGCTGGAGGAGCAGCAGCAGGTGCTGTACTTGGGCAATTATTTGGACAAGATACAAAAGGAACTTTAATAGGTGCTGGAATAGGTGCATTAGCAGGACTTGGATGGGGAGCATACAAAGATATGCAATATAATGAGTTTTTAGCTGCATTAAGAAGTACAAATATAACAGTAACTAATAATAAAGATAACTTAAACTTAAGATTACCAGGAGAATCATCATTTAAAAGTTCAAGTGCTGTATTAAATAGTGGATTCTATGGTCCATTAAATTCCATTGCAGAAATTTTAAATAAATATCAAGAAACAAAAATTCAAGTATCTGGTTACACTGATAGCACAGGAAATCCTAATTATAATTTAAATTTATCACTTGAAAGAGCTCAAAGTGTTGCAAACTATTTAGCAGCAGAAGGAGTATCAACTTCAAGAATTTCATCAGTGGGATACGGATCAAAAGATCCAGTAGCATCAAACGAAACTTCTGAGGGAAGAGCTTTAAATAGAAGAGTAGAAATTAAAATATTCCAAGGGAATTAAAAGTAAAAAACAGCCTATATTGTTTAGGCTGTTTTTATTTCTTTTATAACATCTAAAAGAAATTTTTTACATAGATCATTTTTAATAGTAAAGTATACATCATGTAGTTCATCTGAGAAAAATTCATCTAAAAGAATCTTAAGAACCATTCTATCTCTGTAAATGTCAGATCTATTTAAACTTCTTTCAATAGAGAAAAAATTATCTGAATCCTCGTCTAAAAGATTATCAACAATTGTATTGGCATTTTTTATTAAAATTTCTATATTAGAAATTCTATCTCTTCTATTTCTAACTTTATTTTTTTCATAAAAAGTCTTACCCTTGTTTAATTCATCAATAAGTGAAAATAAATTTATAGTTGGATTTTCTCCTAAAACTCTTAAAATTTTTCCATAAATAATATTGCTTTCTTTATCTGTTTCACTTTGATTTTTTAATATGTCTATGTACTTATTAGAAACTTTAATTAATATATCGTTCATTATAACCTCCAATGTTTATTATTAGAAGTATATTATATCATAATATTTAAATTTCTTGAATAAATCTGTTATATATGGTAAATTTTTACAAAGAGAAAAAAGTAATTATTATTGAGTGCTGAAGGAGAAATTAATGAAAAAAGTTGTTGTATTAGGTAGTATAAACATGGATTTAGTAACGCTATGTGAAAAAGCTCCAAGAGGAGGAGAGACACTTTTAGGAAGGGAATTTTTTCAAATTCCAGGAGGAAAAGGTGCAAATCAAGCTGTAGCAATAGGTAAATTAGGTGGAGAAGTATCTATGCTTGGAAAAGTAGGGAAAGATTCTATGGGAGATGAACTACTAAAATCAATGAAAGAAAGTAATGTAAATATTGAAAATATAGAAAGATCAGAATTCTTTACAGGAGTGGCCCAAATAACTTTAGAAAAACATGGAGAAAATAGAATAGTTGTAGTTCCAGGAGCGAACTATGATGTGGATAAAGAATATATTGATAAAAATATTAATATAATAAAAAATTGCGATATTTTAGTTGCGCAATTGGAAATCCCTTTAGAAACAGTAAAATATGCTTTTTCTAAAGCAAAAGAGTTTAACAAAGTTACTATTTTGAATCCTGCACCAGCAGTTCATTTAGATGAAGAAGTAATAAAGAATTCAGATTATATAATTCCAAATGAAACAGAATTAGAAGTAATCACAGGAATAGATACAAAGGAACTAGAAGGAGTAAAAAAAGCTGCAAAATCATTGTTAAATAAAGGTGTAACAGGTCTTTTAGTTACTTTAGGGAGTCAAGGTGCAATGATTATAGATAATAATGAGGAAACTTTAATACCAGCTCATAAAGTGAAAGCTGTGGATACTACAGCAGCAGGAGATAGCTTTATAGGTGGATTTGTAAGAGGAATTTCAGATAATCAAACAATAGATGAATCAATAGCCTTAGGTGTTAAAGTAGCAGCAATAGCCGTAACAAGATTAGGAGCTCAAACATCTATTCCAACAATGGACGAAGTTTTAGAATTTAGAGGAGAAAATTAATATGAAAAAAAGTAGATTATTAAATAGTGAGTTAAGTTATGAAATTAGTAAAATAGGACATACATCTCATATAACTATATGTGATGCAGGGCTTCCTATTCCTAAAAATGTAAAAAGAATTGACTTGGCTATAGAGCAAGGATATCCATCTTTTATAAAAGTATTAGATGCAACTTTAAGTGAAATGCAGGTTGAAGAGATAGTTCTAGCTTCTGAAATACTTGATAAAAATCCAGAGATATACAAAGAGATATTATTAACTTTTAAAAAATTTAATATGGAACCAAATGTAGTATTAGTTTCTCATGAAGAGTTTAAAAAAATAACTCATAAAAGTGAAGTTATTGTAAGGACTGGTGAATGTACACCATATGCAAATATAATTTTAAAATCTGGAGTAGTTTTTTAAGAGGTAAATTATGAAAAATATGCAAATGATAATTGAAGAGTATTTAAATGCACCAAAAGAGATAAGAAAAATGAAATTGACATGGGGTTATTATGTAGGTGGAGTAATTGGACTAATCTTACTGGGAGTATTCTATTGGATTTCTACACTTATAGGAAATATGGTATTTATACAGTTTGAAAAAATTTTTAATATTCAAGAGCATATGGTTTTAATAAGATGGATGATAATTTTTATAGTAAAAATGACTTTAATAGGAATATATTATTTCTTTTTTAAGACATTGCTATTGGGAATATTAGCTCCATTTTTCAGTTATATATCTGAAAAAGTAGAAAATAATATTTATGGAACAGAGTATCATTTTACTTTAAAAGAGAATCTTAAGTTTATACTTAGAGGAATGAAAATAGCTGGAAAAAGTTTTATAAAAGAAACAATTGCAACTATAATTATTGTGTGTTTAAGTTTTATTCCCTTGATAAATTTATTAGTTCCGATTTTAATATTTTTAGTTCAAAGTTATTTTATTTCGTTTACTTTTGTAGATTATACTTTAGAGAGAAAAAAATATGGAAGCGAAGAAACTTTAGAATTTATGAAGAAAAATAAATATACTTTTACATTGGGTGGTGGAATTTTTACATTGTTATATTTTATTCCAATTATAGGAATATTTGTAGCTCCACTTCTATCAATAGTGGCTTTTACTAAGGTAACATTAAAATTATTAGAAAAAAATAGGGGACTTGGAAATTAATCCAAGTGCCCTATTTTATTAAAAGAATCTCTTTAAGTTCCTTTACTTTATTTCTGCTAACAGGAATTTTAAAATCATTTTCTTTTACTTTTAATATAAAAGTACTATTAAACCAAGGTTCTA
>NZ_CAMQYW010000207.1 GCF_947039425.1 uncultured Cetobacterium sp.
CAAGTTTCTGCAATTAAAATTTTATCACCATGATTTAATTTAGATAAAGTTTTAACCCCTTTTACCATAGTATCTAAATCACCTTTTTGTCTTGCAAATAATATTGAAAAGCTAGTTAATTTTGCTCTACCACCTACTATTTTTTCAACCTCTTTAAATGCCTGAGAGTCTGTTATTACTAAATCGACATTGGTAATATCATCTAAAGCTGATGAGAGCTCTGTATCTCTTACGACATAACTTTTAATTCCACTATCTAAACATTCTCTTAAAATTTGAACTTGAGGCAGTATAAGTCTACCTTTTGGAGCTTCTGAATCAACTGGTACTACCATTATTACCTTACTATTATATGGTAATAAATCACCTATTAATTTTGACTCCTCCTTCTCTTTGGAAAATTCAAGTAACATTCTATCTTTTAAATTTAAAATGCTTTTTTCATCTTCCACTGTAACAAAGATTCCAGTTGGAAATATTTTTTCAATTGTATTTTTCTCATCATTACTAAGAAGTTCACTTTTACTTAAAACTAAAATATATGGAATATTATATTGTTTAAATTTTATAATTTGATCTCTATAAAAAGCCATATCTATATTTTTAGAATCCATAACAAATAGTGCAAAATCAACTTTTTTCAACTCATTTAAAGCTTTTTTTACTCTTATTTTTCCCAGTTCACTTTTATCATCAAGTCCTGCTGTATCTATAAATAAAACTGGTCCAAAAGGTAAAAATTCCATAGCCTTTTTTACAGAATCTGTTGTTGTTCCAGATACATTTGAAACAATTGAAATATCCTGTCCTACTATTTTATTTAATAGTGATGATTTTCCTGAATTTGTCTTTCCAAATATACCTATTTGAAATCTATTTGAATTAGGTGTTTTATTCATTTTATCTCCTATAAATAAAGGTCTCTTTCACCAGATTTTATTCTTTCTAATTTTTCCATTGTTAACTGTCTAATATCATCTCTCACTATTTTTTTAAGCTCTCTTTCTATAGTTTTCTCTACTTTTTCACTTAACTCTTTATCTCCATAATCCATAGAGTATTCCATAAGTGTTAAAATAGCATTTGGTAGGCAAACATTTTGAATGTTTCCACTTTTAGCAAGTTGCATGAATCTATCTCCAGTTCTTCCCATTCTATAGCAAGCTGTACAATAACTTGGAATATACTCCTCATCTAATAGTTCTTTTAATACATCAAGAGGAGCTCTATGATCTGCTAATTCAAATTGTGTTTGAGTTCTACCCTCTTCTCTTTCTGTATATCCACCAACATCTGCTGAAGATCCAGCACTAACTTGAGATATTCCATATTTTACAAGCTCTTTTCTAAACTCAGCTGTTTCTCTAGTAGATAAAATCATTCCTGTAAAAGGAACTGCAAGTCTTAATATTGCTACAATTAATCTAAATGTATCATCATCTATTTGATGAGGAAATTCACTTAAACACATTCCTTCAGCTTTTTTTATTCTTGGTACTGATATTGTATGGAATCCTACACCCTTTGTCTTCTCTAAATACTCATTATGAATCATAAGTGAAATAACTTCAAATCTATGATCTGCTAGTCCAAATAATACTCCTGCTCCAACATCATCTATTCCACCATCCATAGCTCTTGAAAAAGAGTTTAAATGATACTCATAATCTCCCTTTAAACACTTTGGATGAACCCTTTCATACGTTGGTTTATGATAAGTTTCTTGAAAAAGTATATATGTTCCTATTTGAGCTTCTTTTAATTTTTTATAATTTTCTGTTGTTGTTGCTGCTATATTTACATTTATTCTTCTTATTGCACCATTTTCAAATTTAGTAGTATATACTGCATCTATTGCCTCTAATACATAATCTATTGGAGCATTTTTAGGATCCTCTCCCAACTCTAAAGCCAATCTTTTATGACCCATTTTTTCAAGAAGCTTTACTTCAGCTTGAATTTGTTCTCTAGTTAATTTTTTTCTTGGAAATATATTTGCTTTTTTATATCCACAATATGTACAGTTATTAACACAGTAATCACTTACGTATAATGGTGCAAATACAACTATTCTATTTCCATAAATAGCTTTTTTTAATTCTCCTGCTATTTCAAACAGTTCTTTTTTCTGATTTTTATTTTTAATTTCAAATAATGATGCAACTTCCTCGTGAGTAAGTCCCTCTTTATTTTTTGCTTTTTTTAATATTCTATCTATCTCAATCTCATTAGTATTTTTTGATTTTTCTATTAAATTTTCAATATACTCCTGATCAATAAAATTTATTTTCTTTTCCATTTTATATTATCACCTCTTGTCAATATTGGTTTAAAACCTGCTTCTATTACACTTTTTATTATTTTTTCTTTTTCTTCTGCTGATTCATTATTACTAAATTTTTTTCCATCATATAATGTATATTTTGACCTACACTCATATGGAGATAAATTTGGCATAATTACATTAGCACCAGCTCTAAATCCCTTTTCCCTCCCTTGAGGGTCAATCGTGCCTAAAGCAGTTGTTGCTGGTAATAATACATCTGGTAACAAAAGTCTTATTATTGCAAGCAAGGTAATTGTATCATATGCTGTTCCACCCTTTTCATCTTTTAAAGATGTATCTTTATGAGGAATAAATGGACCTATCCCTACCATATGGGGCTCTAATTTTTTTAAGAAAATTAAATCTTTAGCATAATCTTTCATTTCTAAACCTGGAAGACCTATTAAAAATCCAGAGCCCACCTGATAACCAATCTCTTTTAGATTTTCAAGTGACTTTACTCTGTTTTTCAACTCCATTTTAGGATGTAATTTTTTATACAAATCTTCATTTATAGTCTCATGTCTTAAAAGATACCTATCTGCGCCAGCATTATATAATCTTTTAAAAGAATCATATCCCCTTTCCCCTAAAGAAAGAGTTACTGCAATATCTTCATATTTTTCTTTTAATTTTACTATAATACTTTCTAAGATATCATCTGTAAAGTAAGAATCTTCCCCCCCTTGAAGAACAAAGGTTCTATATCCTAATAGATAACCTTTATGACAACTATCTAAAATTTCTTTTTCATTTAATCTATATCTCTCTACTTTTTTATTAGAAGATTGAATTCCACAATATTGACAATTCCATTTACAAATATTTGAAATCTCTATTAATCCTCTAAAATAAACTGTATCTCCATAATTCTTTTTTCTTACTTGGTATGCTTTATTAATTAAGTAATCTCTAGATTTATCATCTAATTTTTCTAATAAGAAAACTAGCTTTTCATCTGGTAGGTTGGATTTTTCATAAAGTTCATCAATTATATTAATTATCTTATCTATTTTTCACACCTCCTCAAAACTATACAACAATTATATAATTTTTCATGTGTGAAAAACAAGCTAAAATTTATAATAGAGGAATATTTTTTGCTTCACATTCTTTTTCAACACTTTCTGGCCATAATGAAGCTTGTACCTCACCAATATGTAACTTATCTAAGAAGAATAAACATAATCTTGATTGCCCTATTCCTCCACCAATTGTATATGGTAACTCTCCT
>NZ_CAMQYW010000208.1 GCF_947039425.1 uncultured Cetobacterium sp.
TGATCTTCAAATTATTTTAGATGAAGGAAAAATAGATAAGATTAATCTTACAAAAATGGTAACAAAAGAAAAAGGACAAAGAAGAAGAGCAACAGATAATTTGTTAAAAACAAGAGATTATGTAATAGATAGAGAGTTAGAGATAAAACCAGGACAAATATTTGATATTAATGAATATAATGAAAGTGTTTCTAATTTAATGAGAACAGGGTATTTTAAAAATGTTAAGTATGAAACAAAGGCTGACCCATTAGATCCAAATGGAACTGATTTAACACTTTTACTAGAAGAGGAAAGAACAGCTAGTTTACAAGGAGCAATATCATATGGATCAGAGATAGGTCTTCTTGGTATGTTATCTGTAAAGGATATGAACTGGAAAGGAAAAGGACAGGAGCTTGGAGTAACATTTGAAAAATCAGATGAAGATTATTCAAGTTTTTCAATTAACTTCTCAGATCCTTGGATAAGAGATACAGATAGAATTTCTTGGGGTTGGAGTTTATATAAAAATGATTATGAAAATAGTGACAGTGTTTTATTTAATGAAACAGAAACATATGGAGCTAAACTTAATATAGGTAAAGGATTAACTAAAAATTTAAGACTTGGAATTGGAACTAAAGCTGAATATATAACAGAGAAAGCATCATCTGATTTGAACCAATATAAAGATTTCCGTGGAATGGATTTAGAAACAAAATGGGGATCAGAAAGAGATTATGGATTATTTAGTTTATATCCATCAATAGTTTATGATACAAGAAATAACTACTGGAATCCAACAGCTGGATGGTATGGTAAATATCAAGTTGAACTTGGATATGCTGATACAATAGACTCGGGAACTTTTGCAAATACAACATTAGAAGTAAGAAAGTATCATAGAGGATTATTTAAAAATAATACTTTTGCATACAGAGCAATAGCTGGAATAATGACTGACTCAACTCCTGAATCACAAAGATTCTGGGTAGGAGGGGGAAGTACTTTAAGAGGTTATGATGGAGGATATTTCCAAGGAACAGAGAAAGTAACAGCATCTATAGAGAATAGAACTCAAATAAATGATGTATTAGGATTTGTATTATTCTCAGATATGGGTAGAGCATGGAACTATAAAGGTGAAGACCCTGGGTATTTAAAAGAAAATAGAAGTGCAAAAATACCAGATGATATAGCAACAACAGTTGGTGTAGGACTTAGAGTTAATACACCTGTTGGACCATTAAGATTTGACTTTGGATGGCCAGTTGGAGATAGAGAAGAAAGTGGAATGAAGTTCTACTTTAATATGGGACAATCATTTTAATTAAAAATAAATGGAGGAAATACATATGAAAAAAATAGCATTAATCGCAATGTTAGGAGCATTATCAACATCAGCTTTTGCAATTAAAGTAGGATACGTAAATACACAAGAATTATTTGGTAGATATTCACAAACAAAAATATTAAGAACTAATTTAACTAAAGAGAAACAAAATTTAGAATCTAGCTTACAGAAAAAAGAGATAGATCTTCAAAAATTAAAAGTTGAACTTCAAGGTAAAGGAGAAAAAGTAACAGAAGCAGAAAAAAAATCATTTGATGCTAAAGTAACTGCATTCCAAAAGTTAGTTAGAGATTCACAAATAAAATTATCAAGTGAAGAGAATAAAAAAATGCAAGAGATAGATAGATTAATAAATATATCTATTCAAAATGTAGCAAGATCAGGAAAATACGATTATGTATTTGAACAGGGAGCAGTTAAATTTGGAGGACAAAATATAACTCCAAAAGTTCTTGAGGTTATGGAAAATAGTAAAAAAATAAGCACTAAATAATTAAAATAAAGATATAGAAGGAGATAAGTATGACTTATAAAATAAATGAGTTAGCTAAACTTCTTGAATGTGAAATTAAGGGAGATAATAGTCTAGAAGTATCTGGACTATCTCCCTTTTTTCAAGCTCAAGAGAATAGTTTAACATTTGCATCAGATGAGAAATTTTTAAAAAAATTAGATGAAACTAAAGCAAAAGTAGTATTAGTTCCGGCAGGAATAGAGTTACCAAATAACGGAAAAACTTATCTGCTTGTAAAAGAAAATCCGAGACTTTTAATGCCAAAATTATTAGGATTTTTTAAAAGAGAAACAAAGCCTATGGAAAAAATGATAGAGGATTCAGCAGTATTAGGAGAAGGAACAAATATTCCTTTAAATACATATATTGGTCATAATGTAAAAATAGGAAAAAATGTTAAAATATATTCCAATGTAACAATATGTGAAGGTGTAACAATAGGTGATAATACAGTAATATATTCTAATGTGACAATAAGAGAGTTTTGTACTATAGGAGAGGGATGTGTATTTCAGCCTGGAGCAGTTATAGGCTCAGATGGATTTGGTTTTATTAAGGTTGGAGGAAACAATACAAAGATAGATCAAATAGGAGCAGTTGTAATAGAGGATTTTGTTGAAATAGGAGCGAACACAACAGTTGATAGAGGTGCTATAGGAGATACAGTAATAAGAAAGTATACTAAGATAGATAACCTAGTTCAAATAGCTCATAATGATATTATAGGTGAAAATTGTTTAATAATATCTCAAGTGGGAATAGCAGGAAGTACTGAAGTTGGAAATAATACAACTTTAGCTGGAAAAGTTGGAGTAGCTGGACATATAAAGATTGGAAGTAATGTGATTATTGGAGCAAAATCTGCTGTTATAGGAAATGTTGCTGACAATCAAGTTATGTCAGGAGATCCTCTTATGAATTTAAGAGATGATTTGAAAATGAAAGCTGTTCAAAAAAAATTGCCAGAAATGTTAAAAAGATTAAAAGAATTGGAAAAGAAAATATAAGAAAAAAATCTAAAGGTGATAAAATTGAACCTTTAGATTTTTTATTTTTTTAAAGAAAGGTATTTAAATTCAAGGGATTACATGATACAATATATGAAAATAAAAATAAAATTGAGGTAATATGAATGAAGAAAAGAATATTTTTTGATAAATTTGCAGAGATGAAATTTATATCCCATTTAGATATGTTAAGATTTGCAGATAGACTATTAAAAAAAGCACATATACCAATGAAATATAGTCAAGGGTTTCATCCAAGACCAAAGATTTCCTTAGGAAATCCGATATCCTTGGGGACAGAGGCTTATAATGAATTGATGGATATAGAATTATGTGAGCCAATGTCAAATGAAGAAGTATTAAGAAGATTAGGTGAAGCAGAGGTTCCTGGATTTCATGTTAGTAAAATAGAAACAATAACTGATAAAAGAAGTATTGTAGATATATATACAAATGCATTATTTGAAATATCTGGTGAAACAAAAGAAATAGATAAATTAGATAAATTATTTAGTAGGGATGAAATAATTGAGACTAAAGAGAAAAAAGGAAAAATAACACAAAGAAACCTAGGGGAGAGAGTTATAAGTTATACAAGAGAAGGAGATACAATAAAATTAGAACTTGTAAATACTTCACCAAACTCATTTTTAATATTAGCTGAGGTTGATGTTAAAGATGTTAA
>NZ_CAMQYW010000209.1 GCF_947039425.1 uncultured Cetobacterium sp.
TGAGCAGTTAAAAAAGTTTTACCAATTCCTCCTTTATTAACTTTTATTGTATAAATTTTACCATTGTTCATTGTAATATTTTCCTCCTCTAGTGTTAATATAATTTTATTATTAATAATATTCATAGATATTTTATTATTTGTTTTAGTAATCTTTAAATCTTTGTTAATTGGAAGTGGAATAAATAGTTTACATGTGTAATATATTTTATTTGATAATTTGTTACCCACTTTCTCAAAAGCTAAATTTTTAGATGTTTGAAAATAAATAAGTTTATTTTCTTTTATTGTAGAAATAGTTTCTATCTTACAATTATTATCTATAGATAATATTTGAATTTTTTTATTTTCATATTTTATTTGAATTTTTTTATTTTTAATAGAAAGAAAAAGCATATTTAAAATATCTTTAGATATATTTATACGTGCTTGATTTAAACGTTTATCTTTTTTATATGCTAAACTAATATTTAATGTTTTTTTCATAAGATTCTCCATGATATTTAATCTATAGTTGAGTATACTATTTTTATAAAAATGTGTCAACACGAAAAAAGGATACTTAAATTAAAAGTATCCTTTTAAATTTTAAATTTATTTTAAATGCAATCAATAATTCTATATAGCCAGTTAGCAAGAGGGTCATTGATTTTAATCATTTCATCATAAAGTTCATATAGCATCTCTTTTTTTATACTTTTATATAGTGGATTATAAAATAAATTATTCATTTCATCAGAGTCATTTACTACATCATATAATTCACAAATATCAGTGGCATTGAATATTAGTTTATAGTCTTTTCTTCTCCACATTCTTTGTTCGAAAGAAACAAAATGCCCAGCGAGTTGTCCAAGAATACCTTTTCTTTCTTGGAATTTTTCATTCCTTAAAATAGGAAGTAAAGATTTTCCATCAAAAAAATCAGGTATAGATAAGTTGTTAATATGAACACAAGTAGGAGTTAAATCATGTAAATAAACCATAGTATCTTCAATTTCTCCTTTACGAGAACTACAAGGATCTTTTATAATCATAGGAATTTTATAAGTGGAATCAAACATAAATTCTCCCTTTTCAATCATTCTATGAGCTCCCATAGCATCTCCGTGATCTGCTGTTAGTGCTAAAAAAAGATCTTCATATAATCCCTCTCTTTTTAAGAATGATATAAATTCACCAAAAGCATCATCAATTAAAGTAATATATCCCCAAAATTTAGCTATAACATTTTTCCAATTTTCTTCACTAGCATCCCACATTCCCCACATTTTTGATATATTTTTATAGTGCAGAGGTTTATTTTCTAGT
The DNA here is from genome assembly GCF_947039425.1 of uncultured Cetobacterium sp. Classification (GTDB taxonomy): domain Bacteria; phylum Fusobacteriota; class Fusobacteriia; order Fusobacteriales; family Fusobacteriaceae; genus Cetobacterium_A. The sequence goes on from NZ_CAMQYW010000209.1 coordinate 1,311, forward strand.
GGAGTATAAAAACTTTTATCTAAAACAACATCATTAGGATCATACATAGAGAAATATGGTTCAGGAATTACACATGGAGTATGTGGTCCCCAAAAATTCATCCAAATAAAAAATGGTTTATTAGTATTTTTAGATTTTAATATCTCTTTTTTAGCTTCATCAATAATAAAGTAAGGTAATGTAGCTTCTTTAGGGCAATGTAATTTTCCGCAAAGCTCTTGTACAATTAAATGAGGATTATCACCAAAATAAACATCTGTAACTTTAGGTATTTTAAAGTTATTTTCAATCAACCAATTTTTATATCTGTCCTCTTTTTTAGGTCCTTGATCAAAAATCATATTTTCATAAAGTTTACTTCCAGGATATCCATAACCATCAAAATTATGTCCTGAAAATCCATAATCTTTTGGTAAAAGTTCTCCACCAACATGCCATTTTCCAATATATATATTATTATATTCTTTTAGTTGAGATATAATGTTAGGATTTTCAGGTGAAGGATCTTTAACTTCAGCTTTTTCTACATTTCTAATAATTTTATGATTACTAGGCATTTGTCCAGTGAAAAGAGATGTTCTAGCAGGACAACAAACTGAAGCAGGTGTATAGGCTTCTGTAAACTTAATACTATCTTTAGAAAATTCATCCATATGTGGAGTTTTAACAATTTTATGGCCATAACATCCAAGCATATCTGTTCTAATTTGATCCATTAAAATAATAGCAATATTTTTCATAAAAATCCCCCTTTTATTTTATGTTGGTATATTCTGTTGTATAGATAAAATTATCTCCCTTTGCATATGCTTTTGTATATTCGAAAATTTCGTTATTAAACCAAGATTTTTTGGTTATTTCCATTCCTAAAGAATTTTCTTTTACTTTTAGCATTTTTGCAATATTTTTTTTTAAAAAAATAGGTTTAAATTCTTCTCTTCCTTTTTCTATAGATATATTAAAATGAGTTTTCAATATATCATATAATTTTTGATTTTCAATATTAAAATTTTCTAAGCCATTAATATAGTCGGCTAAAAAAATAATATTTTCAAATAATATAGCTTCAGAATCTGCGAATCTAATCCATTCAATAGTTAAAATTTCCCTTTCAGAAGTTATATTCATTTCTTTTTGTATATCTTCATTTGCTTTGGATAATTTAATACTTATAACTTTGGAAGTAGGTTTTTTTCCATTTTTTATAACATCATCAAAAAATTTACTACTGTTAGATCTATCTTGAATAATTGGAGTTGATGTGACAAAAGTTCCTTTTCCTTGAATTCTTTGTATTATGTTTTCATTTTCTAATAAACTTAAAGATTTTCTAATAGTAATTCGACTAGTATTATAATTTTTACAAAGTTGGAATTCTGTTGGAATTTTTTCATGATCTTTATATACTTGATTATTGATTTTAAATTTTATATCTTTATAGACTCTTTGATATGTTGGAATTTTTAAGTTCAAATAACTCTCCCCCTAAATTGTTATGCTCCATTTTTATCATATATATATTTAAATTACAACATATATTTTTATTTATTAAACATGACAAACATAACAAATTTTTGAATAATATTGAGATTTATTGTATTAATAACATAACAAATATAACATTTTTTTTTGATTAAAAAATACTATTGTTAATGAATCAAATATAATGTATTCTTATTTTTAATAATAGTTATATCAATAAAAAGGGGGAGAAAATGTTTCTAACAATTTCAAGTTTTTTATTTGTAACAGGATTAATAGGATTATTGTCTTATTTAAAGACAAAGGGGGATGAAAATTCAGCTCAAGATTATTTTTTAGCTGGACGTGGGTTATCTGGAGTTGTAATTGGCTTTTCTATGGTTTTAACAAGCTTATCAACAGAACAATTAATAGGAACAAATGGATCAGCATATGCTAAGAATTTTTCAATTATGGCTTGGACAGTTCAATCTGTAATTCCACTTTGTGTATTAGCAATGTATTTATTACCAAGATATTTAAAAGGTGGTTTTACAACTATTCCAGAATTTTTTGAAGCAAGATATGATAAAGGAACAAGACAATTAATGTCATTTTTATTTATGATAGGATATACCTTTGTATTAATTCCAGGAGCATTGTATTCAGGGGCAATAGCTTTTTCTCAAATGTTTGATATCCCAACATTATTTAGATCGGAAGAGCGTCGTGTAGGGAAAGAGTGTACGTCCTGGTGTAG
>NZ_CAMQYW010000210.1 GCF_947039425.1 uncultured Cetobacterium sp.
TGTAAAATGTAAACTATTTTCAAAATCAGATATTCAAAGAATAGTTAAGAAATCAATTGTTGAAAGATTGAAAATAGCATATCAAACAGATGATTTATTAGAAACAGGAGCACAATATAGAGTTAAAATTCAGGCTCATAATGATGTGTTTTTAGTTATGATAGATACTAGTGGAGAGGGATTACATAAAAGAGGATATAGAAACTTAATAAATGAAGCACCATTAAAAGAAACAATGGCAGCAGCATTAGTATTATTAAGTCGTTGGAAAGGTGGAGACCGTCCATTAGTTGATCCAATGTGTGGAACAGGAACTATAGCTATTGAAGGAGCTATGATTGCAAGAAATATTGCTCCAGGAGTAAATAGAAACTTTGCATCTGAAAAGTGGAGTGTTATTCCAGAAAATCTTTGGGTTGATTTAAGAGATGAAGCTTTTACAATGGAAGATTATGATAAAGAAGTTAAAATAATGGCTTCAGATATAGATCAAGATACTGTAGACATAGCTATTCAAAATGCTATAAGAGCTGGAGTAGAAAATGAGATAGAGTTTAAATGTATGAATTTCTTAGAATTAGATGGTGGAGCAGAAAAGGGATGTATAATATGTAATCCTCCATATGGAGATCGTTTATTAGATGAAGATGCAGTAGAAAGATTATATGGATTAATGGGAGATATTTTTAAAATGAGATATCCAAAATGGTCATATTATATCATAACATCTTTTGAAAATTTTGAAAAAGCTTTTGATAAGAAAGCAACAAAAAATAGAAAATTATATAATGGTGGAATAAAATGTCACTATTATCAGTATTATGGAGCTAGATAATGAAATTTGATTTAATAGTCATAGGAGCTGGTCCAGGTGGAATATTTACAGCTCTTGAGGCTGCTTCAAGAGGTTTGAAAGTAGCTATTTTAGAGAAGAATAAGAGAATTGGAAGTAAAATACTAGTTGCAGGAAGTGGGAAGTGCAATTTAACTCATAGTGGAAAACCAAAAGAATTTCTTGATAAGTATGGTGAAAATGGAAAATTTTTAAAAGTAGCTTTAAATAAATTTTCACCTGATAAATTAAAAGATTTTTTTAAAGAGAAAGGATTACCTTTAGTGTTAGTTGAAGAATCAGGGAAATATTTTCCAAATACATTTAGTTCTTTAGATGTAGTTAATCTTTTAAATAATGAACTGTTGAAAAAAGGAGTGAAATTGTTTTTTAATGTAGTTATAGAAAACATTGAAAAAAATGAAGAACTATTTTTTATAAAGAGTAAGGATATTGAATTTTCTTGTGATAAACTTATGATTGCAACAGGTGGAAAATCATATCCAGGAACAGGGACAACAGGAGAGGGATATATTTTTGCTAAAAAATTAGGTCATAAAATAATACCACCTCAACCAGCCTTAGCTCCAATCTTTATAAAAGATTATAAATTTAGTGAGTTATCAGGAATAAGTTTTCCTCAAGCAATTATATCTTTTTGGAAAAAAGATATAAAAATTATAGAAAAAAAAGGACCAATACTTTTTACACATACAAATTTAAGTGGTCCAGGCATTTTAGATAACTCAAGATATGTAGAACATGATACAAAAATTGAAATTAATTATATATATGAAAAATATGAATATGCTTTGAAAAAATTTATAGAGGAAGTAAATATAAATGGAAAACAAAGCATAAAAAAATATTTATCACAATATATATTGCCAGAAAGATTTTTGAAATTTACACTTCAATTATTAGAAGTGAAAGATGAAACTAAAATTGCAGAGATATCAAAATTAAAAAGAGAAGAGATATTAAAATATATATCTTCAAATAAGCTGGAAATAACAAAAGTTGCAGGATTTGAAAATGCTATGGTAACAAAGGGAGGAGTTTCTTTAGAAGAGATTAACTCTAAAACTATGGAAAGTAAAATTGTTGAAAATCTATATTTTGCTGGTGAAGTAATTGATATTGATGGTGACACTGGAGGATATAATATTCAAGGAGCATGTTCAATGGGAGTGTTGGCAGGAAGGTCAATGTAAAATTGGAGGAAAAAAATGACAAGAGAAAATTTTAAAGATTATTCGTTAGAAGTAATATTAACAGTCCTAAAAATATCATCTAGTCAACTGGATAAGATGAGAGAAATAGGAGATTTATCAGGAGAAGAGATAATTCAAGAGAAGGTAATAATACCTTATGAAAGAATATATGGAGCTTTATCTGTAATGGATATGGAGAAAATAACTGAGGAAGAGTTTAAATCTTTTGAAGCGATTGTAGAAGAGATTCGTGAGAAAAATGGATTGTCATTAGAGGCTGTTTTTAACTCTCAGAAAAAAAGAAAAGAAAATTTTGAAAAATCTGGAGCACAAGTTGTAGAAAGATTTTATAAGTATAATTTAAATAGAATGTTGGATAAAAGAGAAAAAATAGTTGAAGTATATAATAAATTAGCTTCAGAAGAGGAAAAATTAGAAAACTTATTAAAAGATACTATACAGGAAGTAGAACAATTTGATATAATCTATAAGCTACAACCTATAAGAGAAAAACTTAGAGAAATAGAAAAAAAATATATTACAGTTGAAAGTGATGTAAAAATGTTAAAAGACAAGCTGAACTCTAAGTGGCCAAGTGAAATATATGGTGTTATATCAGAGGATGAGCTTCTAGAAACATATAAAGACACTTTTAAAATGGAGGAGTAATGGATAAAATTTTAAAACAAGTTTTAGTCATACTAGTAGTATTTATTGTATTTTTTCTAGGAAAAAAGATTTTCGGAAAAAATAAGGTTGTTTTAGGAAAAAATATGGAGGTAAAAAATATGAAAAATGTAACATTAAATGCAAAAATAGTAACACCAAAAGGAGATATTAATATTAAATTATTTCCAGAAGTAGCACCAGTAACAGTATTAAACTTTGCTCACTTAGCAATGAGAGAGTATTATAATGGAATTAAATTCCATAGAGTAATACCTGAATTTATGGTTCAAGGTGGAGATCCTACAGGAACAGGAACAGGTGGACCAGGATACCAATTTATAGATGAATTTAAAGAGGGAGTAGTTTTTGATAAAAAAGGAATATTAGCAATGGCTAATGCAGGACCAGAAACAAATGGTTCTCAATTCTTTATAACACATGTAGCAACACCTTGGTTAAACTATAAGCACACAATATTTGGAGAAGTTGTATCTGATGAGGATCAAAAAGTTGTAGATGCTATTGGTCAAGGAGATATAATTGAAAGAATTGAAATAACAGGAGATGTTGAGAAGTTCTTAAAAAATGAAGAAAATGCTGAGTTTACAGCAAATATGGATGAAATTTTAGATTCTCAATTCCCTAACTTAGTACAATATTAATTTGAAATATTAAAAAGGAAGATAGAATGATAAAACTAGAAAATGATGATATAGTTATTTCTATAAATGAGATGGGAGCTGAATTAAAAAGTATTTTTTCAAAGAAGAATCAAATAGAATATATTTGGCCTGGAGAGAAAGGAAGTTTTAAG
>NZ_CAMQYW010000211.1 GCF_947039425.1 uncultured Cetobacterium sp.
ACGAGATACGAATTCGTGACTGGAGTTCAGACGTGTGCTCTTCCGATCTATAAGTTTTTATTTCAAGGGGATGTTACAGATTTTACAGCATCAAATGATGAAATGGGTATTAGTACTTATGCTACAGTTGAGGTTATAAAAGATAAAGACTTACAAATGGATTTAAATGGTGAAATTCGTGAAATGAACTATAAGGGCTATTCTATTTGTGGAATTAAGGTGGAAAGCCGATTTCAGGATAATATTCTAACATTGGTAGATGTTAGAAATAGATTTTTAGATTTAAAAGGAGAAATTAATTTAAATAGTAAAAATTTAAATTTAAACTATAGTATCAATTCATATATAAGTGATAATATAAAGAGTTCAAATATAAAGTTAGGGTTAAAAAATGTTCAAGGTAGTATTTTAGGTGATATTAAAAATCCTGAAGTAGTTTCAAATATAAAAGAGGCATATATTCAACTTCCCAATGAAGAAAAAGTGTCTTTAAAAGGAAAAATTGAGTTAGAAGACAAAGTATTAATTTTAAATGGATTTCAAATAAATCAAAGTTTATTATTTTTAAATTATAATTTAATTGAGAATAAAGGGGAGTTTAAAGCAAATATACTTGAGGAAAATCTTTCTAAATATTATAATTTTAAAAAGTTAAAATATAGGATCTTGTCTAGAGTTGAAGGCGAAATAAATAAAGAAGAAATTAGAAGTAATATTCTTTTAAATATAGACAGGGTATATTTTAATGGAAATGAACTTCCAAATATAAAAGGCGAATTAAATTATGAAAAAAATAGTAAAACAAATAGTTTAGAAATTTTAAGTTTAAAGATGTTAGGATTACAAGGAAAAGAATTATTTAATTCTTTTGGGACTGTTGATTTTAAAAATAATAAAATAAATTATAAGATACCAGATCAAAAAATATATGTGAAAGATTTACAAGGTATAATTGAAACAGAGAATTTAACAGGAAATATTGAAATAAAAAATGAAATATTAGGAGAATTAAAAAATCCAAATTATTCTTTTGAAATAAAAAATGGAAAGTTTGGAATAAAAAACTTTGAGTTTAATAAAATATCATTATTATTAAAAGGAAACTTAGAAAAATTAAATTTAAATAAAGCTATTATATATTATGAAGGAAACCAAATAAAAGGTATAGGAAATTATAATATTAAAAAAAGTGAATATGAATTTAAGATTTTATCTAAAAATATAGATTTAAGTTTTTTAAATGTAATATCAAATCAAAAATATGTGGAAAATATTCAAGGAAAAGGAAATATAGATATACTTCTTTCGAATAATTATAGCAAAAATATAGGATATATAAATTTAGAAAATATTAAAGCTGAAATACCGAGTGCTTTAGTATCGATTAAAGATGTGAATTTAAATATTAAAGTTAATAATGAAAAAATATATTTAACAAATTTAAGTGGAATAATTAATAAAGGGAAAATAAAAGGTACAGGATATATAAAGATTCCTAATATGGATGAAATGGAAATGGATTCAGAGTTTTATAAAAACTTAGATTATAATCTTAAATTAAGTATGAAAAATGTTATATATGAATTAAAAGATTATTTTTCATTGGATATTTCAACTGGATTATTTTTTTCAGATAATAAAATTAACGGGAATGTAATTGTTAATAATGGAGAGATAACAGGTATTGTTAAAGAAGATAAAGGTTTAATTGTAACAATATTTAATTTTATAGTTGATAAAACAAGAGCATTAATTGGTCAAAGTAAAAAATTAGGAAAAGATTTTGAAATAAAGAGCAAATTAGAAAATAGCCCAGATTTTAATATTGGAGTACTTATAAAAAAAGGAATAGATATAAATATTTCAGATGTATCATCACTTGCTCAAGATGTAAAGGGTAAAATTTTAGGAAGAATGGAAATAATTGGAAGAAATGATGATATAGCTGTAGTTGGAGAGTTAGAAGTTCAAAATGGACATTTTTATCTAGGTGATGAGGAGTTCTTAGTGACAAGAGCTATTATTCTATCAGATAAGAGGAATGGACGAATAACAGACTTTAATCCAAACCTTGTAGTAGAGGTTTCCTCACTTGACCCAACTAGCAGATTAGATATTTCTTTACAAGGTGAACTAAATAGTTTAAACTTAAATATAGTAACAGATCAAGGACGTCAAAGTAGTAATTTAAAAGAGTTGTTTACAAGTAATGGAGATGGACCTGAAAATCAAAAAGATGCAGTAGCCTTATTATTTAAAACATTAATAGATAGTCAAATTTCAAGTACTTTGCTTAGACCAATATCTAAAACAATAAAAGATGTACTTCATATATCTAAATTTAGAATTGTTTCTGATATATTTAATCAAGAGGTATTATCTAATTCTGATAATAGTAATAATAATGGTTCAGCTCAAGAAACAAATATGCTTGGATTTGGAGCGTATTTAGAAGCAGAAAATTCTATTTATAAAAACAAATATTTTTGGGTTGCTAGAATAGGAATTGTAGATGGAAGTAGATACAGTGTTGATGCTTCAGATAAGAGTAAAGATCAAGGAGCTATATCTGATACAATAAATCAGTTTGATTTTAAAGTTGAAAGAAGATATAAATCTGGATGGTCTTATGGTATAGGTACAGCAAAATTAAATGATACAACAGCTATAGAAGAAAATAAAAAAGGAAATTTAAATTATTATGTTGATTTTAAGTTTGAAAGAAAATATAATAGTATAAATGATATATTTTTCAAGAAAAATTAATTGGAGGGCAAAACGGGATGAGAAAACAGCTGATAGGCTTAATATCACTGATATCTTCAGTAGTTGCATTTGGTGCACAAGATGGATATTTGGTAAAAGGAGTAGAGTTTAAAAATATAAATGAAATTCCAAAAGAAGTATTATTAGAAAAAATGAATATGAAAACTGGTCAAGTATTTTCAACAGACGGTCTACTAAGTGATTATAATAATATAAAAAAAACTGATTATGTGGAAGAACTAGCAATATATCCTCAAATATATGATGGAGGAATAAAATTAGTTGTAGACGTAAAAGAGAAAAAAGATACGAAAGAGCTATTAGAACATAAAGGTATTATTCCGATGTCAGAAAGAGAAAAAGTAGATACATCTTTAGTTGTATCTAGTTTAGAGGTTGTTGGAAGTGTAAATGTCCCAATGAATAAAATAATGAAAGATATACCAATAAAAGTTGGAGGACATTTTTCAAAAAATAAAATATTAAAAGGGCAAAGAGAACTTTTAGAAACAGGTTTATTTAAAGAGGTTATTCCTGATGTATATCAATATCCAGAAGGACTTGTAGTAGTATATTCTGTTATAGAGAATCCAATAATAAATGGAGTTGAAATTGTAGGAAATACTAAATATACAACAGAGGAATTAAAAAAATTAATAAATATTAAACCTGGAGAAGTATTAAACTTAAATGAGTTAAGAGATGCTAGAGATAAAATATTAAAAAAATATAATGAAGATGGATATATTTTAGCAAGA
>NZ_CAMQYW010000212.1 GCF_947039425.1 uncultured Cetobacterium sp.
TAAACGTATAAATATACAATAATTTTATAAATAATCTTATTAATACTAAATGGAGGAGTCACTAATACTAATAACATTTTTAATAATATTCTATATTTTAATAATCTATAAGTAGATACAATAATAATAAAAAAATTACTAAAAACATTCTAAAAAGTTAAATGTATTTGAATAAAAGTTGCCAAAATTTTTATTCAAAATTTTTGAATATTTTTTATTTTTTTCCCTTTAAATATTTTATTGTTATTTTAATCTAAATATATAGTATTTTGTAATAAAATAATTAAATATTGAAAATCTTTAAATTATCTATATTTAAAAATTTATTATGATTTATATAAACTTTATTTTTCATTATATTTTGTTAATGATTTAAACTTCATCTCTTCTAACCATTTAGATAGAGTTAAATTATTTAAACCTGAGAAACCTGTTTCTGGTACAGCATCTCTTGCTAAAGTTACATAAGGAGCACAAGTTAATGATGTTCCTATTTCTCCTGGCTTCATAATAACATATGAAAAGCCAACATATGTTCTTTCAAATACCACATGAGAATCATGACCACATGAAACAATAGACCAAGCAACTGCTTTTCTATGATCTTCTAAGAATTTTTTTAGCTCTTCTGAATTATCATTTTTAGTCCAAAGTCCTGCATCTTCAATAAATAAATCTGCACAATTATCTCTGTCATTTGATAATGATAAAGCTATAAAACACCAAACTCCATATGCTTCTCCTTCTTTCAATGCTTTTCCTTCTTCAGGTCTATATGATGTAATACCTTTATTGGCACAAATTACATGAGCTCCTGGAGCAGTTGTAAAACGTCTATTTTTTTCAGTTCCAAATAGTTCAATTCCAGATTCTAACAAAGGTTTTGCATCATATACTTTTAATGGAGTTCCATCAAATTGCTCTAATGTAAATATTGGTTCAATTTCATTGTTTTCAATACTATCATGTGTTGCTAAGTCATGTCCCCAGACTTGACCTGCTACTCCGCAAAACGAAGATGCTGTTAACATGTTTATTTGTCCCACATAAGCATCATTAATTTCAGCTCTGTCATATGAAACAATTCCATCTAATAAAAAGTCATCAGTTTTTTTTACAGTTCCTGTAGAAACTTTTAAAACAGATACATATCCGTTCCCATAAGCACCAGGTGCTCCATATCCATCACAGTAACGGTCATAGGGACTTATCGCTGTTTTATCAATTTTAGGAGCTCTCATTTTTTTCCAATTATTTGTACTTGTTGACACTGTTTGATTTCTTTTCTCTTCAAGATTTTTATTCATCTTACATCATCTCCATTTGCTTTAAATTTTAATATTTTTTTCCAATAAAAATAATAAATATTTAAGATACAAATTAAGAATACTCCTATAAAATTTACTAGTCAAATATATTAAATAAATAAAATATTCACAATCATATATTAGTTAAATATTTGACATTACTAAGTAATTATATATAATATTAATATTTGAGAAGAGTACTATCTAGGAGGTTCTAATGTTTATAATTAAAATTATCACATACTTAATTGCCTTTGTTTTTCTAATAATTTTATCTAATTAAAAAGCGCATTTACTAGCATATTCTTAAGATATTATTTTCTTAAATTAACTTGTACTCTTCTTATCTAAATTCCTATATATTCATTTATAATTTTTTCTAATTTATTTTTAGTTAATTTCTTAGAATTAAAAATTCTTGTCGTATTTTTTATAATTGTTATTAGTAATTTTTTCTTTTCATCCTCAGTATAATTAAATAACAAATCTGCCATTTCAATAGAATTACTAATCATTTCTTTAATCTCTTTAATGTCTTCCATAGGATCATTTTCTATTTTTTTTAAATTTTCTTTTTTCCCTAAAATTTCTGGGTGTTTTTCTAAAAATTCACAAATATATTTTTTTCTGCTTCCTGCAAATGCAATCTTTTGAATCTTACTATTCATACCACAAATTTTAACATACTCTCTGTAGGCATAGTTTTCTATTCCTACTTGTACATCTTCTGAAAGCCTCTCAAATTTGTTATAACGCTCTGCATCGTCTTCTGTGTATGTTTTTATGCCAGGTTGTGGACTAATCGTTTTTTGATGCACCACAGAGCTTTTAATCGCTATTTTATCATCTGCTACCCAATCGTTTTCTAAAGCTTTTAAAAAATAGCTTCTGATTTTTTCAACTTTTTTCTTTTTCATATACAAAGCCACAGATTCAACTTTCTTGTATCCATACGTATCAATTGCCTCTTTTATCGATCTTGACATTGTTTTTAAATTTCTTGCTTTATTTGGCATAATATTAAAAATTTTCTCAACTAATTCTGATGTACTAATAACCTTTTGGCTCTTTTCAGAATTTTTAGAATGATATGTAATCTCCTCGACAGTATCATGTTCCATATCACAAACTGTCAGAGATGTTAAAATTTTTCTAAAATCATTTCTATCATCATAAAATCGATCTTGTTTTTCAAGTATTGAAACTTCATGGAAAAATATTTCTATTTCTGATTTTTCCCAAGTAGATTCTTTTATGAAATTGTAATTATCAATTAATTTTTTTAATTTTAATTCTTCAAAAGATTTTTCAAGAATATCTATGGTTCTAGATAAATTGCTTTTGTTATGTTTCAGGGGGATTCTTTTTATTAAATGCAATGTATCTAATTTTAAATATAGATTATCAAATCTTAATTTTTCTACAAACATATAAATTGTTCTTGCTATAGTAGATTCTATACCAAGTAGGGTATTTCCATTATAAACTAAGTATCCCTTAGTTATAATATTTTTATAAAAATGTTCTGAAATTTCAATTTCATATATCTCCTTAACCCTTTTATCATCAAAGATATCTCTATATTTTTGATTCTCTTCAAGACACAAAGTTATAATTCTCAAAGTTAAAATTGGAGTACTAATCTCTTCGTTTAACACACCTTTTTTTTCTGATGAATACATTGTATTTTTAAAATTATAATTAGTTTCCGAAAGTCTAAGAAGAGATTTTTTTATATCGTAAATATATCTTTTCGTTTTTAAATTTAATTTTTCTTTTAACTCTCCAGCTGTAACAATAAATTTTCTAGGCATGCCTTTTTCTTTCATAATTTGCATTAAAGCTATGAAAACTTTTTCTTCTCCTTCACCAGGAATATAATCCCCTGATGAAGGTTTCACTGTAATATATGTATCCCTATTCTGATTAAAATAATATTTTACAATTTGATTTACTTTTCGTCTTGTGTTTTTAGAAAAAATTGGAAATTGGATTATATTCATATCAATTCTTACTAATTCTTTATTTTTTATAAATTTTTCATCTAAATAAATATTTTCTTCAATAACTTCTGTTTCAGGTGTATCTATAATTTCTTCCCACCAAGGAGCTTTAACTTTTTTCTTTGAAATTTTTTTAGACATAACTTTTCACTCCTTTTTTTATACATTAATGGTTACTATCTCCCTAAAAAAGATCTTTTTTTCAAAAA
>NZ_CAMQYW010000213.1 GCF_947039425.1 uncultured Cetobacterium sp.
ACTAAAAGAAGAACTCTATCTGGATATCTATGTGTTAATCCAGGAACAGGTGAATCTCCATCTTCATGAAGTGGGTCAAGTTGATCTGCTGCAGCTTGATGTAACTCATTAATTGATGGAACTGCTTGCATTCTCACAGGACACTTTGGGTCCTCAGGATTCATTATACTTAAATAATATGGTGTTATTCCCATTCTTATTGTTTCTAATGATTTTTCAATTCCATCTCTTTCTTTATCTGTTAAATTAATCATACTTTCAAGTTGCTCTAATGTTTCTATTCTATTAGACAGTTGCCATTTCCAGTCATTCCACTGCTCATCAGTTACATTAAATTTTTCTCTTAAATTTATCATTAGTAAATTCCTCCAAAATTTTTAATTTTAACTACACATATAACTTTTCAAATAACTCTCTTATATCTTTTGATTCTTTTATAATTTCTAAAGTTAACTTAGCATGTCCTTTTGTATATCCATTTCCCACTATCATTGTTACATCTTTTCCTACCCCTTCAGCACCAAGAGCTGCCTTTGTAAATGATGTTGCCATTGAAAAGAAGTAAACTATTCCTTCATCTTTTGTTATTAAAATAGAAGACATCTCTGTTCCAGGTACATTTACGTTATTTATTACAACATCACAAAGATCTCCATTTGTCATCTCATTTATTGTATTATAAATATCTACTGGCTTTGTTGCATCTCCTACTAATACTTCATGAGCTAGTCCCATATCTTTTATTCTTTGAGCATTTCCTTCTGAATATTCAAATACAATTACCTTTCCAGTTTCCCCAACATTTTTCATAGCTTGATAACAGCAAAGGATTCCAGATTTTCCTCCACCACCAATTATACAAACTACGTCTCCCTCTTTTACAAGTTTTTCAACTTGAGCTGGAGCTCCTGCAACATCAAGGGCTGCTAATGCTAATTTTTCAGGTACATCTTTAGGCAATACTGCATATAGACCACTTTCAAATAAAACGGCCTTCCCCTCTATATCCACTTGATCATTTGCTATGTTTATTTTTTTAATTTTATCGATTTTTAATGGCGTTAAAGATAATGATACTAATGTAGCTATTTTATCTCCTACTTTTATAGTTTTATCTGGAAAATCTCCACCTATTTTTTCAATAGTTCCTATTAGCATTCCTCCTGAACCTGTTACAGGATTTTGCATTTTTCCTCTTTCATCAACTATTTTTAATATCATCTCTACCATCTTTTTTTCATCACTATTACAAGCTACTTTTATTTGAGTAAAACTTGCAGAATCAATATTTAATGTTTGAACATCTATTAAAATCTCATTTGACAAAATATCCATGCTATTTGATATTTTTACTGCCCCTTGTGGTAATGACCCAATTGGTTCAATTACTCTATGTGTTCCAAATTTACATCCTTTTTCCATTTTATACCCCCTTTTTTAATCCTAGTATTTTTCTTGCTTCTTCTGGAGTTGCTATTTCTCTTCCTAACTCTTTTGCTAATCTTACAACTTTTTCTACTAACTCCCCATTATTTTTTGCTAAAACCCCTTTTTCTAAATATATATTATCTTCAAATCCAACCCTAACATGACCACCAGATATAATAGAAGCTGCCGCTAATGAAAATTCATATTTCCCTATTCCTGCAACTGAATAAGTTGATCCACAAGGAATACTTCCTTTTAAAAAAACAAAATCTCTTAATTCTCCAGATATTCCTCCATTTACTCCCATTACAAAACTAAAGTGTAGAGGTTCTTTTATATACCCTTTTCTAGACAATCTTACAGCCATATCTATCATTGATTTATCAAATATTTCTATTTCTGGTTTTACATTCATATTTAACATCTCTTGACCAAACTCTTTAATCATATTTTCAGTATTAACAAAAATTTCATCTCCACCAAAATTCAGTGTTCCACAATCTAATGTGGCCATTTCAGGTTTTAGTATTACTGGTTCTAATCTTTCTTTTGATGTCATTCCAACTGATCCTCCTGTTGAAGGCTGAATAATAACATCATTACATCTTTTTTTTATAGCTTCTATACACTCTTCATATCTCTCTTTTCTTTGTGTTGGTGTTCCATCATCCTCTCTCACGTGAAGATGAATTATACTTGCTCCAGCACTATAAGCTAAATATGCTTCTTGTGCAATTTCATCAACTGTATATGGTACAGCTGGATTATGCTCCTTTGTTACCTCTGCTCCACAAATTGCAGCAGTAATTATTAATTTTTCCATAATATTACCCCTTTCTTTGTAGTTTTTTAGGTACAACACAAGTTCCAACTGCTTTACATACAACTATTGGTTCATCTAAAAAATCTGCTGCTGAATCACAAATATCAACTCTTGGAACTATAACTTTTCTAGCTTCAAACTTCATCTCTCTTGAGCTATTTCCAACCTTTGTAATTTCACCAACTACCTCTAAATAATCTCCTCCATAAACTGGAGCTATGAACTCTATATCCTTATAGGCTTTAAATAACCCCTCATCTCCATCGTGTTTAATTAGTAACTCTGTTGCCACATCACCAAACAACTGTAAAATTCTTGCACCATCTACTAAATTCCCACCATAGTGAGCATCACTTGAACTCATTCTCAGCCTAATCATAGATTTTATCATAACTCCACTCCTTATATTTTATTTAGTTAACACTATCTTTTCTAGATTTTCTTCTACTACTTTTTCATCTTTTAAACTTACATCTGGTTCTGATGGTAATGCAAATCTTGGAATAAATCTATCAAAACCTGTTATTGTTAAAATCAAGATACTAGAAACTGCAATATATGCCATAAAATTATATTTAATAATACTAATTGGCGTAAACGTAATTAGAGGATAAACAGCATTAGCTATTCCTAAATAAAATCCAATATATACGTGCCATGGGATCAGTTGTGAACCAAATACCCCAAGAGCATCACTAAAAGTGGCATTTCTTAATTTTAATGTTTCAATATCTTTTTCACTTCCATTTACATTTTTTTCAACTAACTCTCTAATTATAGGTCCTATAGTTACTATTTGTGCCATTTCATCAGCAAGAGCTGCATTTCCTAAAATTGATAAGACTCCATTATAAAACATTAATTGTCTTACATTTCGTGACATTTTTTTAATTAATTTTGATATTGGCCTAAAAGCATCCATAGTTTTCATTATTCCACCAAAAGCTGCAACCCACATCATCATAACTATAACCCAAGAACCTGCGCCCTCAAAACCTGAATAAACTAAATTTAAAAATGATTCTGTACTTGTTACTGTTCCTGCAAATAATCCAAATATAAACGATGTAAATATTCCAATAAATAAACAAAGCAGAGTATTTACTCCTTTAAATGCAGAAATTAAAACTAAAGCAAGTGGAATAACCATATAATATGGAACTCCTGATTTTACTTGATTTAATAGAGCTACTGCACTAGCTCTTTGTTCACTTAAAGCCTTCCAAG
>NZ_CAMQYW010000214.1 GCF_947039425.1 uncultured Cetobacterium sp.
TTGAATACAGCCCTTGTATAGCCTCATTTATTTCCATATCTAAAGGTAAATATTTTTTTACAATAACTCCTTTAGTTTCAGCTTCTTTTAAAAGAGCTATTTCTGATGTTAAAGATTTTTTTGCTTCAACTTTAGATTTTTCTAAGTCACCTTTATTAGCAATAATACTTCCTAATATCTTTTTAGCATAATCTAAATTTGTTACAGTAACTCCTTCAATTACAAATTCTTTCTTTTCTAAATACTCTTTATAATTTTGAGATACATCTGTTATCTTCATATTTTCTTTAGCTTTTGCTAAATCAATTGCATATTTTTCAGAACCTTTTTGAGTTTTTAAAGTAGTTTCTATTTGACCCTTTACATCATTTAATGATTTTCCGTTATACATAGTATATTTGTACTCATTATAATATTTTTCTATTTCAGTTGGCGTTACTTTAATATTATCGTTTATTTCAGAAATTACTTTTTGAATTAATAAACTTTCTCTTATTTCATTTTCTAAAGTTTTTGTTGTGTATCCTTGTGCCATAATAGCTCTTTTAAACTCTTTCGTTGTTTTGAAATTAGCTTTGATTTTATCAATCTGCTCATCTATTTCAGAACTAGAAATTTTTAATTTTAACTCTTTAGCCATTTTCAACGTTAATTCTTTATTAATTACTTCATTAAAACCAATAACATTCATAACTTCTGGATTAACTGTAAATCCTAAGTATCTGTTATAATTTTCTGATAAAATAGCCATTGTTCTTTGCGTTTCCATCTGAGTCACTTTTTCACCATTTAACTTAAATGCTATTTGAGAATTTGTGGCTGCTGAATGTCCTTGAAAAGACATTGCATACCCTGCTACTAAACTTATTAAAAAGAATATTGTTACTACCCAGATTACTGGTTTCATATTTTTTCTAAACTTTCTAATTGCCATTCTTTTAAACCCTCCAGAAAAATTTTATAAGTTTTTACTTTATATCTAATCCATATTTTCTTATTTTTTCATATAATGTTGTTCTTCCTATTCCTAATAATTTAGAAGTCTCTTGTTTGTTCCATCTAGTTTTTTGAAGAGCCATTGCTATTACAACTTTCTCAACATCATCTAAAGCATATATTTCTTGCTCTAATATATTTTTTAAAGGTCCTACTCCAATTACAGTTTTATTTTCAACTGTATCAGATTTCATTTTTATTTCTAATGGTAAATCTTCTACTCCAATATTTCTATCACTACAAAGAATAACCATTCTTTCTATCATATTTTTTAACTCTCTAATATTTCCAGGATAAGAGTATTCCATTAAGTACTTCATAGCTTCTCCAGAAATTAAAGGTATCTCTCTTCTTAAATCTTTCACTATTTTATTTAAGAAATAGTTAGCTAAAATAGGGATATCATCTTTTCTATCTTTTAAAGGTGGAACTTCGATTGGGAATGCAGTTAATCTATGATATAAATCTTTTCTGAATTTTCCTTTTTCTGTTTCCTCTTTTAAATCTTTATTTGAAGATACAATAAATCTAACATCTACTCTTCTTGATTTATTTCCTCCAACTCTTCTAAATTCACCATATTCGATCACTCTTAAAACTTTCGCTTGAGCTTTTAAGTCCATAGCAGAAATTTCATCTAAGAATATTGTTCCGCCATCTGCATCTTCTAATATTCCTTTTTTACTTGTAGTAGCTCCTAAAAACGCTCCTCTTTCATAACCAAATAATTCTCTTTCAATTAAATCTTCAGGTAATGAAGCACAAGAAATTGTAATATAATTTTCTTTTCTTCTATCACTTTTCTTAAATATTTCTTTTGCAATTAACTCTTTTCCTACTCCATTTTCACCATTTATTAAAACAGTCAAGTCACTTTCTGCAACTTTTTCAATTAAGTTCTTAACTTCTTTAATTCTTGTAGACTGACCTATAATTTCATTTTCATCTTCTGTATCAGAAAGCTTCTCTTCTAACTTTCTTTTTTCTTTTACTATTTCTAAGTTTCTTAATGCAGGTATCATTATTCTATTCATTTCTTTAGCATCTACTGGCTTTATTAAATAATTATATATATCTGCTTCTTTCATTTCTTGAATTAAAGTTTCATTTTCTTCTTCTAATAATCCAACTACAACGAAATCTTTACCTATACCATTTAATTTTCTCTTTGCTTCTGAGAAATTAAACCAAGTTAAATACTCATCTAATAAAACAATATCAAAGTCACTCTCTCTTAACATATCTAAAGCATCTAATAAATTATTAAATGTTATTATTTCATAAATATCTGATAAAGCTTTTCTCACTTGCTTTAATGTTTCTTTTCTTTCTGAAACAACTAATATTGATTTTTTCATTCCATTCCTCCTGTTTTTTCTATTTTCGTTAACAATGTATTATAATTGATATTTTGTAATTTTTCAAGACTTTTTTTGAAATATCGTGTTCAAATTTATTCCAAAGAGTTTGAGGATGAATACTTACCATACAGCACTGGTTATGTCCCAAATAAAAAATTAGTAATAAAATACTATTTTTTTATACATCTCTCCCCATATTTGCTACATTCTTTGTAAATTTCATCCTCATTAATTTTTTTTCTTCAATTTTTTAAACAGTTACTCTTATATTTAAACATTTGTTCTATAAATTTACTAAAATCCTTTTTTTATTTTAAAATTTCTTTAAAAAACAGATTAAAAAACAGTTCAATCTCTTTATCCAAATTTATTTGAGAATATTTATAAACCATTTTTTTATAAGACTCTTCATCTTTAACTACAATTCCTGTTTGATTTATTAAAATAGTTAATAATCTTGTTAAAGATGCTGTTATAAATTGTTTTATCTTTTCTATTTCCACTTGGTACTCATCCTTTAAATACTTTTTATTTTCATCAAAGAACTCCCCAAAGAAAATGTCTTTCTTCATATATTCATCTTTAGTTAAATTAATTTCTCCATTTTCATATATTTTAGAAAATAAAAACAAATTATATCTATCATCTTTTAAATCTATTCTTCTTTTTATGAAAAGTTTAATTTTATCATTAAAAGATAAATTTAATATTTTCATATTTTCAATAAATTCTTCTCTACTTAAAACTGAATCTTCTATAATATCCTCTAATAAAACCTCTTTACTTTTGTAATAATAATACATTCCACCTTTTGCGATTCCCATAGAAGAAGCTATATCTTCTATTTTTGTATTTCTTATACCATTTGCAGCAAATAATATTGTTGCCACTCTCTTTATTCTTTCTTTTTTATTCAACTAAAATTTCACCTACCTACCAAATATATTAAAAACATCATTTCCTGTAGCAAAAATTATAAGTCCAAATAAGATTATCATTCCTACCATATGAACTCTTTCTTCTAATTTCTTATTAACTTCAATTCCTAATAATTCTAAAATAACAAAAACAATTCTCCCTCCATCTAAAGCAGGAAACGGAAGAAAA
>NZ_CAMQYW010000215.1 GCF_947039425.1 uncultured Cetobacterium sp.
ATTTACAGTTTCTGGATTTAATCTAACTATTTTATTAGTTGTTGGAACAAATTTATAATCATCTGGTAATTTATACTCTGTTACTGGAAACATATAGTTTTTTTCCAAAGCTAACTTTTGAAATTCTTTTTTTAATATAAAATCTAAAAACTCTTTTGATTCTGGTTTTATATCTTTTTTATTAACTAGGGCTGCTCCTTCTATATATATATCCACCCTTTTCTGGAATATAACTTTTATATTTATTTTCATTTCCATCTTGATAAAAATATATTGAACTAGATGCATATCCACTCATTATATTTCCCTCTCCTACAGAGAATTTAGCAAAAGAATCTGACCACCCTGAAGAAGTTGTTAAAATACTGGGCTTTAAACTTTTCCAAAAATCCAACCACTTATCTCCATATACTGCAATAGTCCATAACATAAAAGCTTCCCCTGTAAAACTTCTTGGATCTTGAACTAATAATTCTTTTTTATACTTTTTTAAATCATCGAATGTTTTTAAATTTTCTTTTAAATTTTCATAATTATAATTTAAAGCTAACATTCCATAATCTATTGGAGTAACATACCAATCTTTATCAATAATATATTTCTCATTTTTTATATTATTTGCATTTTTAGGCTTATATTTTTTTATTAAATCGTTATTTTTAGCTTGTAAGTAATTAATATCTGTAAGACCCATAACTATATCTGCTTTTGGTCTTCTTTTTTCAAGTTTCATTCTAGAAATTAATCCATCTATTGGTTGAAATTTAATATCTATTCCTGTTTCCTCTTTAAATATTGGTCCTGCTGATGTTTCAACCCATTTCATTGATTCAGGCCCATAAATTAATATCTCTTTTGAAAAAGCTAAATTTCCTATTAAAAATAAACTTCCTAATATTATTTTTTTCACTATAATCTCCCCTTATAATTTTATCTCTAAAAATTTTCCCACAATATTATAATTTTCTATTTTTCCAAGTTCTATTAACTGATTTTTTATAATTCTTTCATATTCATCCAATTGACCTTGATCAATTCCTCCAGTTTTATAATCTATAACTTGAATCTCCCCTTTTCTTAAAGATGTTCCCTCTTTTATCATAAGTCTATCTATCCTTTTTAATTTTCCTTCATCATAAATCTCATACTCTGGATAAATATAATCCCATTTATTTGAAAATATATCTGAATTTTCAATAAATACTCTTTTAAACTCTGGACTTTCTAAAATTCTTCTCAATCTCTCTTCGCCTATTACAGATGCATATTTTGAAAATGTTCTAAGTTTAGCTTCTCTATGCTCCTCCTCAGTATTTTCAATAATATATTCTAAATAGTTATGAATAGCATTTCCTACTATTCTTTTTTCCTCAGTCACTATATCTATCAAAAATTTTCTTTGAGGTTGTTCACACTCTTCAACTTTTTTCTCTTTTAAACTTATATTTTCTAGTACATCACTTAAAACTACTTTTTCTCTAGATATCTCTTTTTCTTTTGTTTCAAATTTCCCAAAAGATAAATTATTCAATCCTTCTACAACTACTTTTAAATACTTATTATTACTTTTTCCCATAACTAAAAACAGATGCCTTTTAGCTCTAGTTAATGCTACATATAAGTTATTTATCTCCTCCTGTTCATCTTTTAACTGTAACTCTTTTAAAAATAAAAAATCATTGTCTAATTGTAATAGTGCTTTTTCATATTTTTTATCAATAAAAACAAAGTTACTCACTTCATTAAATGGTGTTTTGAAATCCATATAAAATTGAATTCCAGAAGCTATTCCCTTTCTTGGAACTTCATGATAATAATAAACAGTCTCATATTCTAAACCTTTAGATTTATGAATACTTAAAAGAGTTATTGCATTATCCTCTTCTAATGATATTTGTTTATATCTATTCTCATCCTTTTCATTCATAAGTGTTTTATAAAAATCAATAATATTTTCATGCTCTTTAGACAGTTCTAAAAAATGAAATATATTTTTCAGATCGCTTTTAGAGGAATAAATTTTAGATATATTAAATAGCTCAACTATATTCAACAGTATATTTTGTTGGTTTTCTACTTTTAAAAGTTCTTTTATTTTTTCAAAAATTAATTTCATTTTAATTAGCTTAGAAGATTTTAACTCTTCTCCGTTTTTTATAAAAGCATTTATCTCATCTATATTAGTTAAAATATTTTTAAGTTGATAATTATTTACTTTTATTATATCGCATCTTAAAAGTTCAATAAGAGATAGATCGTCTAAATTTACAATGTACTTTAAACACTTGTATATAGGGTTAACTGCTCTTTGGAATATTATAGAAGCATTTGACTCAACTACATATGGAATATCTCTTTCTCCTAACTCTGAGGCTATTTGATTAAGTTGTAAATTGCTTCTTGCAATAATAGCAATTCCACTATATTTCCCTCTAAATCTATTTTCTATAGAATTAACAAGAGTTTCAACCATACTTTCCTCTTCTCCTGTTTCTTCCTCTTCCTCTAAAATAGTTTCAGTTACAACTTCAACATAACCTTCATCTTCACTTTTAGCTGTTATTTCCTGAAAATCCCACTGATAACCTAACTCTTTATTTTCTTCATCATCCTTATAATCTTCAGAAATATTTTTAAAAATAATATTTGTAAACTCTATTATATTTTTACAACTACGATATGATATTGACATTGTTTCTTCTTTTACATCAATAATTTTGTGGAGATTTTCAAATAAAGCTTTTTCTCCCCCTCTCCATCCATATATACTTTGTTTTTCATCTCCAACACAAATTAATTTTTCACATTTATTTATTAATCCACTTAAGATCTTCCATTGTAAGATACTTGTATCTTGAAACTCATCTATAAAAACTATTTTAAACTCACTGTCAAATATCTCTTTAAAATACTCAGTTATTTTCCCATCTTTTATTAAGTTTACATCTTCATTTTCTATATATTTAAAAAGATAACTACTAATATCTAAATGTGTAAATCTCTTTTCTGAAAACTTAATATTATCATATATTAAAAATAAATTCTCTATAAATGTTAATATCTCTTTTTCTAAGGATAAAATATCTCTATTAAATATCTCTTTAGATATCTCTTTTTTCAGCTCCATAAAACCAGTATTTAAAATATCTATCTCCACATCTAAATCAACTTTTTTAGTTGTTTTAACTCTTCTTCCATCAAAACATTTATCCCCTTTAAGAATCTCATTCCAATTTTCAAGAGCAAACTCTCTATACTTATCTCTATCTATACTACAAATCCACTTTAATGATTTAGACATATAGTCTGATAATATTTTTTCCTCTTTCTTTTTCTCTTTAATCTTCTCAAAAGTTGTAAAAAGATGACCTATTATATTTTCAAAAGAGATCGGAAGAGCGTCGTGTAGGGAAAGAGTGTACGTCCTGGTGTAG
>NZ_CAMQYW010000216.1 GCF_947039425.1 uncultured Cetobacterium sp.
CTCCTCTTTATCCATTAATTTTTTTATTTGCTCTATTTGATTTTCAAAACTTTCCTTTATATTACATCCAAAGCTTGGTCTCCAATAACTTTTTTCAAATAATGAAGGTAAAACTCTTCCAATATCAGATCTTTTATCAAAAAAAGCAACTCCACCTATACAATAACTTGTATATCCTATCTTCCCTAATCCCTCCATAATAGTACTACCTTCAAATGCAAATGATGTTTCTGGTACTATATTTGAAACACCTATTTTCTTAGGAAAAAAAAGATGCTCTCTGTCAAATATTGCTGTTGGCTCTGCTGGACTTGGAAAAAATCCTGAAAACATAGCATGATGTGATGGATACGTAAAGTTTCCAGGAGCATGTCTTTTCTCCCATTTTCCATATTTATTTATATTGGGAATAAGATTTTTTTCCTCAGCTTCTTTTGCCACATCATATCTCAATGTATCTAAACATAGAAAAAGAATATTGTGAGAACCTATAATCTCTCTCATGTCAACTGTTACTTTTCTATTACCTTTTACTCCATCTCTTGGTACTTCTAATTCATCTTTATTCATAATTTAATAACTCCTTAATCTGCTCTTTATAAATTTTATTTTCATTATACATATCAGAATATAATTGATCACCTTGACCATTTAATTCTATTACAAAAATCTCCTTTTTAGGGGTTATTAATATATCAGCACCTACAACTTTTAAATCTGAAAAAATTTCAAAAATATCAGTTCCTAATACTTCTAATTTTTTTAAAATTTCTTCATTTAAATTTAACTTTTCCACATTAATACTTCCATTATTCAAATGAAGATTTGTTATCGGTCCAGCACTTGCTCTTCCAATAATATGCACAATTTTTTTATTACTATATAATACTCTTAAATCATAATTTTGATTTTCATATTTATCTTTAGGTAGCCATTTTTCAAAAATAAGTTCTCCATTTAAAAAATCAAAAAGTAAATTAAATAAGTTTTCTGATTTTTCAAAACCAAAAACTTTATTAATCTCTTTTGTATTAAATAGTTCCCTATTACTCTCTTTAAAAGTTGTATAAAGGATTACATCATCTTTTTTAAAATTTAACTTCATAGCAATAATTCCCATTGCTCCTGATCCATATCTTGGCTTTATAAAAACTCTATTTAGCTTTAATAATTTTAATTGATTATATACCTCTTTAAAATTTTTAGCTTTTATCTCAATATTAGGAGTTACCTTTATCCCTTTTTTAATTAATCTCTCCTTAGATTCTTCTTTATCTAAAAGATCTAAAATAACTTTTGGAGAGTTTAAAAAAGTTATATTTTCCATATTTGATAATCTTTTTAAATTTTCTCTATATAGTTTTAAAGATATACTATGTTCTTTTATATTTTTATCAGTATATATAGGTGGATCAATCTTAACTTTTCCTTTTATTTTATCTAAAGAAAAAGCCTCCCATTTTAAAAGATCCACAGAAATGTTATATGTTTCGGCAGCTTTTTTAAAGTAAATATACCTTTTATTTTCCTCGCCTAGTAAAATAATATTACTCATTATTCTTCCCATCTTTCCTCTTTCAAATCATCTTAAATAGCACAACTGTAGCTATTATACGATTTTTATTACATCCCTGCAATTTAATTTTTTTAAATTATAT
The DNA here is from genome assembly GCF_947039425.1 of uncultured Cetobacterium sp. Classification (GTDB taxonomy): domain Bacteria; phylum Fusobacteriota; class Fusobacteriia; order Fusobacteriales; family Fusobacteriaceae; genus Cetobacterium_A. Next base: position 1,659 of record NZ_CAMQYW010000216.1, read on the forward strand.
TCTTTATTAAGACTATAGATAGAGTGAAGTTTCTTTTCACCATTTTGAATTCTAATATAACTATTAATTTTTGTCATTCCTAATTTTTCAACTACTTTTTTTGAAGATATATTTTCTGGAAGAATTTGAGCAATAACTTTATCTATATTTAAATTATTAAATATAAAATCAATTGCTACAATTCCACTTTCTAAAGCATATCCTTGTCCCCAATATTCTTTCTTTATAATATACGCCAATTCTATATACTCTATATTCTTTATATCAACTGGAAGAATACCTATTAATCCAACTAAATTTTCAGTTACTATTTCATGTATAAAATAATAACTAAAACCATATTTGGAATATTGATTTTGTATTTTTTCTAACCATTTGTTTACTTCATCATCTGAATATATTTTTCTCCAGCCTATTAACATTAAATCTTTATTTTGCAAAATAGATTTTAATTTTTCAATATCAGTATCTTTAATTTTTTTAAAAAACAAACGATTACTTTTTTTATTTTCCATATTTTCCTCCACTTTTTAAAGTTAAATATTTCTATCACTAAAAAAAACTTGTTTTTTTTGCAAAAAAGGTATATACCATAAATAGTGATCGACCATTATTTTATTTTAGAGACCTTTACTTTACCAAGGTCTCTTTTTTATATATTAATTTTATTAATATAATTATTTGATTTTCTAGCATTTACAAAGTATACTCATATTGCTGTGGTCAAGTGATATAAGGGGGAATTCTTATGAAACTTTCAAAAATAGAAAATTTAATAGAATATAAAGTACCCACTTTCGTTTGTACAAAATGTAATTTATCTAAAATTTTTAATCCTAAAGTTCAATATTTCATAAGTGGTTCAAGTAATAACTTAGAAACTAAAAATATAGGAAAATGTGCTTGTGGTAATGAAGAGTTTGTTTACAGCGGATATGTTAGTATATTAAAAACTAACTAAAATAATTTAAATTGACCACAGTTTAAATATTAAAAAGAGCTAGTTTTTACTTCTAGCTCATATTATTTATATAGAGATTATCTATTATATCTCTCAATTTTATTTAATTTTTCAACGAGTTTACTATCAACAGCTAAAATACTATATTTGCCCCTTGTTGTTTCAAAAAATACCTCATCTGGCTTTAATTCTTTAATAAAATTATTCATTTTTTCAAAATAATCTTCTCTTTCACAACATTTATTAATTAAAGTTATATCTAAAATAAATTTTCCCTTATAAAACTTTCTAAACTCTTTTAAGTTACTTATATATTTCTCTATTGTATATCCATCTACAGGTCTTAAAAACTTTTTGAAATCTTCATTTTCTGTTACACAAAGTTCTCCAATAACTTCATCACAATTTTCTAATATTTCTCTATACTTTAAATCTGAAAATATATATCCATTTCCCAGTAATTTAATTTTTATATTTTTTTCTTTTAGCAGTTTAATAATATCTAATAATTCTTTATTAGCTAAAGCTTCTCCATTAGGATTAATAAAAACATACTCAATTCTATTTTCTATAATAAATTTATTTAATCTATTTATAAAATCTGTATTTTCATTAAAAGAAAAAATATCTTCTGTAATAATATCTGTTCTTCCTAAATCGCAAAATACGCAATCAAAACTACAATATTTTTGAGGTAAAGGATTAATATCAATTGATTTCAAATTATTTTTATTTACATATATTTCGCTAATACTAAATGGTTTCATAGTTGTATCTCCTTTTTGATATATAA
>NZ_CAMQYW010000217.1 GCF_947039425.1 uncultured Cetobacterium sp.
ATTGCATACATTATTAAACAACTTAAAAATCCTATAACTGTTGCTTTTCCAACCTCTTTTTGAGAACGAGCTCTACTTGAAATTACAACAGCCCCCTCTATTCCTATAAATACCCATAGTGTTATAAGCATTGTACTTTTTACTTGTGGAAATATTCCTCCTAAATCTTTATCTAAAAGACTAGGTATAACATCTTTTCCCCAAAAATTTGTAGTAAAAACTTCAAAATCAAATTTAAATAAAAGTACTAATATAAATATAAATAATGGAATTAGTTTACCTACAACTCCAATATTATTAATAAATGTTGCTTGCTTTACTCCTGCCATTACAGCAAAATACATTCCCCAAATTACAATTGACCCACAAATTATAGATAATAAATTATTTCCCCCTTTAAAATGTGGATAAAAAAAGTAATTAAATGAATCCATTAGTAATATTGCATAACCTACATTGGCGAATACATTACATATCCAATATCCCCATGCAACTTGAAACCCCATAAATTTACCAAATCCCAACTCTCCATATCCATAAATACCTGATGTTACTTCTGGTCTAATATTTGATAAAATACTAAAAGTTTTTGCTATAAACCACATTCCTATTCCAGTTACAACCCAAGCTATAATAATTGCTCCTGCTGAAGCTGCTGATGCCATATTTTCAGGTAAATTATATACTCCCCCTCCAATCATAGCACTCACTACTAATCCTGCAAGGGTTATCACTCCCAACTTTTTATCTTCCATGACTACCTCCTTTGACTTTAAAATAAAAAAGAGAGAAAGATTTTACTCTCTCTCTCTTTGTTCTTTTTTTTTTTTTGTTTTCCTACTATTTTGTTATAATAATATTTTTATTTCTTCTGTTCCCACTACCTCTTTATTTGTATTAATTTTATTTAAATAATCTTTTTTTATACTTCTAGGCAGATTATTACAATACACTTGAATATCAGATTTATTTCCTTTCTCATCACTTATAATTTTTATATTTTCAACTATTTTGTAGTTATCTATTATTTTTATAAATTCGCTTTTTATATTATCCATATCATTTATAATTAAATTATAATTATCTAAATTTTCTATTTTTTCATTTCCAAAATAAATATAAAAATCATATCCATCTTCATACTTGTAAGAACTTTTTATCTCTCTATCTTTTATAATATAATTTTCTTTAGTTACTATTAATACTTTTCTTCCAATAGTATTATAATACAAAGAGATTGTTTTTATTATTGTCTTTATTCCTCTTCCCTTTTCCATTACAACATTTAACTTTTCGTTAGATTTAAATATTTTAGATAAAACTTTTTTTTGAATACTATTATAAGGTAAATCTCCTATAAGAAATTGTTTTATATCTTTAAAAATATTTCCCTTTTCAAATGATAATGTTTTAAACTCATTATTTTTTTCTATTTCTATAAATACATTATAATTTTCATCTTTTTTCTCTATTTTCATAGTTTTTATATTGAAATCATAATTGTAATATAATTTTAATTTTTTTAATAACTCCTTCGTTTGAAAATCTAAAAATCCAATTTTATTTCTTCCAATATATATATTCATATCTTCATCTTCATTATTAAATCCTATTTTTTCACTTTCTAAATTACGTCTTGTATAAAATACAGATTTTATTGGAAACTTTATATTTTTTAAAATTTCATATTCACTTTCACTTGCAGATTCTTTTGATTCCTTAACATCTTCAATAAATATTTTATATTGATATTTATCTTTATATGTTTCCATTTTTAATTTAAAAGCAATGTCTATTCTATCAATTCCACTCATTTTCTCTATAATCTCACTACTATTAAACCAAACAGCATTTTTTATCTCTGTTCCATTCTTTATAATATTAAACATAGTGTGTGTTTTATCTTTTCCAATTGCTCTAAAATTTGAAAAACTACAATCTTTCATCACAAATAATGGCGAAGCATTTCCAAATCCATAAGGTTCTAATAGAGACAATTTATCCATCATATCATATGATATTTTCATCATTGACAACTCACAATCAACTTTTATAGGTTTTTTCTTATCATTTTCATCTAATTTTAATTTAGCATAATTATTTATACTTTCTATAAAACCCTCTATTTTATCTATTTCAATTGAAAATCCTGCTGCTCCTGCATGACCTCCATATTTTACAAAATAATCTTCCATGGATTTTAAAGCTTCAATCATATTAAAAAATTCTGTACTTCTACACGAGGCAGTTGCTATGCCCTCTTCTGGCTTTATCTCCATAATAATTGTAGGTTTATAATATTTATCTAATATTTTAGAAGCAACTATTCCTATTACTCCATGATGAAATTTTTCCTCTGCTACAACAATAACTTGATCTTTATCTAATTCTTTTTTTTCTATAACTATTTCGGCTTTTTCTAATATTTCACTTTGAATCTCTTTTCTTTCACTATTTTTTCCAATTAAATCAAATATTAAATTTGTACATTTAACATGATCATCACTTACAAAAAGTTCCACAGCCATTTTAGCATCTTCTAATCTTCCTGCTGCATTAAAAATTGGAGCTATTATAAAGCCAACATCATAAGTGTCAAACTTTTTATCCATTGGATTCTCATATAAGTTTTTTAATAACATATTTAATCCTAACCATTTACTACTTTTAAGTAATTCTAATCCTCTTTTTACTAAAATTCTATTTTGCCCTTTTAATGGAACTATATCTGCTATTGTTCCAATTGCAACAATATCTAAATATTTATATATTTCTGTTTTTCTATCTAAAGTTATATATATTCCAAACATTAACATATAAGCAATTCCAACTCCTGCAAAATATTTATAATCTATTTCATTATCCTCTCTCTTAGGATTGATTACAGAATGAGCTTTAGGCATCTCATTGTTTATCTCATGATGATCTGTTATTATTACATCTAATCCTAATTCATTTGCATAATCAATCTCATCTCTAGAAGATATTCCACAGTCAACTGTTATAACTAAATCTCCACCTTGATCTTTTATATATTTCAAAGCATTTTTATTTAAGCCATACCCCTCATCTCTTAAAGGAATATAATATTCTACATTTATTCCTATCTCTTTTAGTGCTAAAAAACAAAGAGATGTTGACGTTATCCCATCTACATCATAGTCACCATAAATCCATATTTTTTCATTGTTATTTTTAGCTAATAGAACTCTTTCAACAGCTTTTCTCATATCCTTCATTTTAAAAGGGTCTATTAAATTTTCCAAAGTACCATTTATAAAAATATCAATTTCTTCATTGTTTTCTATTCCTCTATTATATAAAATTTGAACAATATCACTATCTAAATTAATATTATCTTTTTTTATTTTTTCAGCTCTATATATCCATTT
>NZ_CAMQYW010000218.1 GCF_947039425.1 uncultured Cetobacterium sp.
TCTCTTTATTTAATCCTTCTAATATTTTTTTTCCTAAAAGTACTGCATCATTGTAATCTTTTAAAGAAGCAAAAGTATAATGAGTATGAATATATCTTGTTGCCATTCCTATAACTATACAAGGTATTCCTTCTCCACTTGTATGATATCTCGCTCCATTTGTACTTCCTCCACTTCTAGCTATTAATTGATAAGGTATATTATTTTCTTTTGCTATATTTTTTACAAAATTTAACACTCTACTATTAGAAATCATACCTGAATCCACTACTCTAAGTTGTATTCCTTTTCCCATAGCACCTTTTGAACTAAATTCATCTTTAAATGTATCATCCGCTGGACTTCCTTCAAATATGATAATAAAATCTGGCTTTATTTTATTTCCTGCAACTTGAGCGCCTCTTAAACCTGACTCCTCTTGAGCAGTAACAATCCCCTTTACATTAACTTCTAATTCTTCATCTTTTACATCTTCTAATATTTCTAAAACTGCTCCGCATCCTAATCTATTATCAAAAGCTTTCCCTCTCATAACTTGTGTTTTTGAATCAAATTTAAATGTAACATCTGGAGTTATCGGATTTCCAACTTCAATTGAATATAGTTCAACTGTTTCTTTATATGAACTTGTCCCTATATCAATTGTCAATTCATTTAATTTAGGCAATCTATTCATCTCTTCTTGAGTCATAAAATGAGGAGGTTTTGAGGCGACCACTCCATCAATATACTCACCTTTTAAATTTTTTATTTTTACAGCATGAGCTGGAATATTAGCAACATGCCATCCCCCTAATGGTAAAAATGATATCGTTCCATTTCTATTGATTCCTTCTACTATAAATCCAACTTCGTCACTATGACAATCTAAAGCAACTACTGGTTTTTCTGAATGACTATTTTTTTTACTTAAATATAAATTATTAATTGAATCTCTATTTGACTCATAACTCGTATTATGACTCATAAACTCTATTACGTCATCTTCAAAACCTGGTGCACCATGTAAATTTGATAATTTTTCTAATAACTCTAAACCTTTCATTTTATTCCTCCTTAATTCATATACTCATATTTATAAAACTCAGGATAGCCTGCTGCTTTAACATTTTTCAATTTTTTGCTAATTCCAAATACTGCGTTATTATGATATAAAGGAATAATTGGATTTTCTTCTATTATTATTTGAGTAATCTCTTTATAATAATTTTTTCTAGTTTCAACATTTAATTCACTTCTAGCCATTTCAAGCAATCTATCAACTTTTTCATTAGAATAAAAAGTTCTATTTCCATCGCTTCCTCTTTGATCTGAATGAATATTTGGATAATATCCATAATCTCCATCATATGTTGAAGGACCCCATCCCATTATAAACATATCTACATTTCCTGCACCTGTTTCTGCTAAAAAAGTTCCCCATTCTATTAATTCTATTTTTAAATTTAACCCCACATTTTTCAATTGATCTTGAATAATTGTAGCCATTTGAACTCTTTCTGGGCTACTTACCACTATTCTCAACTTTTCTCCTTCTAACCCTTTTTCTTTAATTATTTCTCTTGCTTTTTCTGGATTAAAAGATAGTGCTTTTATGTTCTTATCATGTCCAAAAATAGGAGGTGCTAGCATTTGCTCTGCCTTCGTTACTTTCCCTAAAAATACAGTTTCAATTATTGCATCTTTATTAATTGCCATTGCAATAGCTTTTCTTATATCTTTATCCTTTAAAATCCCTTTATTTGTATTAAGACCTAAATATCCTGTTGTTGTTGACGCTTTTGTTTCTATTTGCATATTGTCACTTTTTTCTATATTTTCCCAAGCAATAGCTGGTACATCTAAAACCATATCTAATTCGCCTGTTTCAAGTCCAATAACCTTACTGTTTTCCTCTGGAACCCCTTTCATTACTATTGTTTTTATTTTAGCATCACCTTTAAAATATCCAGGAACAGCTTCTAAAACCATTCTATCTCCCATATCCCAACTCTTCATTTTATAAGCTCCAGTTCCAATTGGATTTTCTAAATATGCTTTTTCTCCAATCTTGTCATAAACTTCTTTATTTAAAATAGATGAACTTTTATGACTAAGATGATTCATCAGCGGAGCAAAAGCTTCACTTGTAATTACTTTAATTTCATGATCATTTATTATTTCTATATTTTCTATTAATTTATAAAGATGAGCCACTCTTGGATTACTTTTAGCTCTTTCTATTGTAAATTTTATATCTTCTGCTGTTAAGAAATCGCCATTATGAAATTTAACTTTTTCCTTTAATTGAATCACTAAGGTATTTACGCCCTCTCTTTTAAAGCTTTTCGCTATACTTAAAATAGGCTCCCCTGTATCCTCATTTATCTCAAATAATCTATCATATATTTGAGCTATAGCATTTTGTGAATATTGATCTGTTGAATTTTGTGGATCAAGTGTTTTTGGATCAGATAACTGAGCAAAAACTAGAGTATCCTTTACCTCCTTTTTTTCTTTTCCACATCCCGTTAATAAAGTCATCCCTGTAATTAATGTAAGTAGTCCTAATTTTATAAATTTTTTCATCATAAATAGACCCCCTTTTTTTTAAGTGTTACAAGTTTACAATTAAACTCTCTAAAAATCAAATTTAATTTTATATAATAAAAAAAAAGACCGTGTCTACTCGGTCTTTTCTTCTTTTTTCATCATAAATACTTTATCTAAAATAATCTAATTCATTTTATCTATTATAAATTTTACATTTTGTTGGCTTATAAAATTTGAATCTATTTCATCATTCTTTATATCCGAAAAGTTTCCATTAGTATATGTAATAATCTCTGATGTTTTGGAAATTGCTGGATTTTTTAGTTTCATTTTTATATTGTTGAAAATTGTTCCCTTTCCACCTTTTGCATATAAATTAACAAACATTACCAACGTAAAAATTACAATCATTGCAATCTTATTTTTCATTTCTTCCTCCACATTTATTTTATAATGTAAATATACTCCTTTTCATATAAAATGTCAATGTCATTATATAAATAATGAATATTAGAACTATCATTTTAATATATGATAACCATTTAACTTAACTTTTTGTACATTTTGTGTAGTCTAACTTATCGTTTTAATAAGTATTTTAAAAGAATATCTATATTTTCAAAAAAAATAGGATATTCTATAATAGGCTTTGATAAAAATAAAGAAATTGCTCCAACTTCTTTTGTTGCATCTATTTTTTCTTGTTCTCCACCTGTATTCCCACCTTTTTTACTTACTAAATATTTTATATTTAATTGCTTCATCATAGCTATATTTAGCTCTTTAGAAAAAGGTCCCTGCATAGCTATAGATCGGAAGAGCACACGTCTGAACTCCAGTCACGA
>NZ_CAMQYW010000219.1 GCF_947039425.1 uncultured Cetobacterium sp.
GAAATTGTTAGATAAGAATATTAAAGAGAGAATTTTAAAATTCTCTCTTTTTTTAATGAATCAACCTAATAAATTAGTTATGTAATTATTATTTTATAAAAATAGAAGTACCACTACATATAATGTTAATTATATGTAGTGGTATAGTTAATATAACTATTATTTTAGTTATAATTAGTTCTTATGTTTTATAATTTATATATTTATAAGAAGATAAATAATTTTACATATCATTAGTAGGTATTTTTTCAAGCACCTTTTTTTCAATAATTGATTTTGCATTTATATAAATTTCAGTAACCTTTGTATCTGAGTGACCTAAGAAATCTCTAATCTCTATTAAATCTGCTCCATTTAAAGAAAGTTCTGTTGCAATAGCATGCCTTATATTATGAGGACTAATATTTTTATTAATTACAGCTCCTAAATTTTGAATTATATTATAGAGAGCTCTATATGAAAGAGGCCTATTTTTTTCAAAATTGCTATTAAAAACAAACTGCTCTTCTAAAAATTCTTCGTTACAATTATACATATTAACTAAATAATTTTTATATTCATTTATTTTATTTATTAGAAAATTATGAAGAGGTTTATATTGTTCTCTTCCACTTTTAGTTTTTTCTAACTTTAAAAAATATTCTCCATTTCTTTTTAAAATATGTTTGAATTGTAAAGATAGTAATTCTTGGCTTCTCATTCCTGTATAAAAAAGAGTATAAAGAATAATGGTATTTCGATACTCTTTTTCACCCGTTACTTTATAATTTTTTAAAATATCCTTAATATCATCAAAAGACACCTTTAAAATATTATCTAAATTTCTAGATGTTTTGAAAAGTCCTATGTATTTAAAAGGATTATCATATCCATTTTTTTCAAGTTCTTTATACAAAGATTTCAAAGATGAAATAACTTTATTTAGTGATGTATTTTTCATATTTCTTTCATGAATTAAATGAGAAAGATAATCTTCAATGTCAGTTTTCTCTATCCCGCTCATTAGCTCTATTATCTCATCTCCCTCCAAAGGAGACTCCCCATCATATATATAAGATAAAAAATCTTTCAAATAAAAAAGATAATCTTTCATTGTTTTTTGAGATTTATAAATTTCAAAAATGCTTTTTTTAGGTTCTTTGGTTTTTTTCTTTCTTCTACCAATACTTATTTCATGTTTTTCTTTAACAAGAACTTCCCTCATATCACCACACCTTTTGTAGTCCTATTATTTTTATTATGGAAAATTATATTATATCACATCTTTCTATCTCTCTAACTTCTCCTGGTTTCAAATCCCCCAATATTAATTTACCAAAAGTTTCTCTTTTTAAATAGATAACCTCATTCCCAACTCCAATCATCATTTTTTTCACTTGATGGAATTTCCCCTCTTTAATAGTCAATAAAATCTCCTTTTCACTAACTACTTGAACTTTCGCTTCTTTAGTAATGTATCCTCCAATATCTACTCCTTCTTCTAACTTAGAAATTGCTTCATCTGTAATCTCATTTTTCAAAGAAACACGATATATTTTATCAACGTGTTTTTTAGGAGATGTTAACTCATGTGCTAATTTTCCATCATTACTGAAAAGAAGTAATCCTTCTGTATCTTTATCTAATCTTCCTATTGGAAAGAGATCTTTTTGATTAACCCAAGATGGAAGTAACTCCATAACAGTCTTTTCTTTTTTATCCTCTGTTGCTGTTATGTACCCATCTAACTTATATAAAATATAGTATCTAAACTCTTTATAAATTATTTTTTCATCATTATAATTTACACTATCTACACCTTCTTTTAATGATTTTGTATTATCTCTACACTTAACATTATTGATTGTTATATCTCCAGATGAAATCATTTTTTTTACTTCACTTCTACTTCCTACTCCACACTCTACTAAATATTTATCTAATCTCAATTTATACCTCCTATTTTATTATACACTAATATTATAAGGGTAAAAAAAAAAGAAAGCAAGACATAAGTCTCACTTTCTATATTATATGCATAGCAGAACTATCAAAAGCAAAAGATAAATAATCATTAATCTTTTCAACTTTTTTTCCTCTTGGACTATGAAGTGAAATTTCAATAACTTCATTATTCATCTCCACTTCATACTCATGAGCTTCTCCCATAAATATACTTTTTATAACTTTTCCCTTATGAACATCCTTATTAAATAAAATTGATTCAGGTCTTATAACTACTTCTACTTGATCACCAACTTCAACTATTTTTTCACTTTCTATATTATAAATAGATCCAAAAATTTCTACTTTTTTAATATTTTCCATAATTTCTATTATCTTACCTTTTACAATATTAGCTCTTCCTATAAATTTAGCAATAAAAGCACTATTTGGTTTTTGATAAATTTCTATAGGTGATCCCACTTGAATTATTTTCCCATCTTTCATTATAACTATTTTATCTGAAAGAGCCATTGCTTCTGCTTGATCATGAGTTACATAAATCGATGTTATTCCAATCTCTTGTTGTAACTTTCTAATTTCATCCCTCATATGTATTCTTAATTTAGCATCTAAGTTAGAAAGAGGTTCATCAAATAAAAGTATTTCAGAATTCATAATTAATGCCCTAGCAAGAGAAACCCTTTGCTGTTGTCCTCCTGACATTTGAGCAGGCATTCTATATGCAAAATCTTCCATCTTCATTATTTCCAATATTTTTTCCACTCTTGATTTTATCTCTTCTTTAGGTCTCTTTTGTATTTTCAAACCATAAGATATATTGTCATATACATTTAAATGTGGAAAAAGAGCATAGTTTTGAAAAACCATAGCTGTATTTCTTTTATCCGGAGTTAAAGAAGCAATATCTTCATCTCCAACAAATATATTTCCAGAAGTTGGCATTTCAAATCCAGCTAACATTCTTAATGTTGTTGTCTTTCCACAACCTGAAGGACCTAAAAGACATATAAATTCTCCAGGCTTTATTTCTAAAGATACATTATCTACAGCTGTTACTATTTTTTTATCTGATGTGAATATTTTTGTTAAATTTTTTATACTTACATTCTTAAATCTACACATTATCTTACTCCTTTTTTATATGAATTACTGCTTTTGAAAAGTAATAATTTCATGATTAACATAAAACAAGAAACTATTATTATTAAAATTGTACAATATGCTGATGCAATTCCAATTCTACCAGTGTCTATATTATTCATAATAGCTGGTGTTAATAATTTCCATTTAGCAGAAATTAAAAATATAATCGTACTTACTAAAGTCATACTTCTAGCAAATGAATATATCAATCCACTAAAGAAAGCCTCTTTTATCATGGGAACTGTTACAGTTCTTATTACTGTTGCACTTGTTGCTCC
>NZ_CAMQYW010000220.1 GCF_947039425.1 uncultured Cetobacterium sp.
AAATCTATAACTGAAACCATAAATTGTATTGGAACTAAAAAGGTGAAAACAAGAACTCCTGTTGTAGAAATAGATGGTTTTTGTGAAGATGCTGAGTTTGTAGTTTCAGAAGAAAGCAAAAGTAGAATTTATAAAGTTTATGAAAAAGCAACAGCTATAATTCAAATAGAAATAGAAGAAAGAGCTTATTCAAATTATGTTAAAGAATGCGGTGGAGCAGATACAAAAATACAACAATTAACTTTTAGAGCTGCCAAAAGATCGTTGATAATAAATTATCTGATTTCTAATGAATATTATTTAGATGAATATTATTCATTAGAATTTGAAAGATTGGCAAAAGATATAGAAAAAACAATTTCTCGTGAAGAACCTATAATGACAGATACTGATGAAGTTGTTCAAGCTATAAAGTTTGAAGCTAAATTTAATAAGATGATGTTTAGCCTAAACGAAGAACAAACAACGGAGCAAGAACACCATATAGGGTATTTGATTATAAGAAGATTCAATGAAGGTAGATTGTACAGAAAAGTTATTAGGTGTGCTAGAGAAATTAGAGCAAGAAAATTAGATATTTTAAAAAAAGTTGGTAAGGGTTTTTAAATCCTTACCAACTTTTTTATTTGTATAAAATTTGATTTCTTTCATCAGAATATTTTTTTCTGAAACCAATATGAATAAATCCTTTTTTCTTATAAAGAATTAATTGATCAAAAGAAAGTCCACTATTCTTGATTAAATCAAAAGCTTCTTCAAGCTTCATTCCAACAGGAACAAAGTCAACAGCAAGTCCTTTTGCATGGTAAGAAGTTGGAACTCCACCAACAGCAATATTTAACAAATAACTTCTAAACCAAGAATCAATTTTAAGAGCTACCCCTAAAAAAAGTCTTATAGCTTCCAATCTGTTAGCGGTATAAAAAATATTTTCTCTTTGCTCGGTATTGGGAATATTTTTAATTTTTAACTCAATAGCCTTATTGCTGAAAACTGACTCTCTTTCTGAAAAATGTTTTGTTAATTTCATAAAATCACCTCAAAATCAATTTAACACCAATAAAAAAAACTTCAAAAAAACAAGTATTTAAACCTTTTATTTCGACACGCGTGTTTTCAACGTGCATTTTTTTGACCGATTTTAAAAGTAATGATTTAATCGAATATATCAAAATCAAAAGGAGTTAAACATGGAAAACAAAAAAATCGTTCCTGGGTTTTATGCAGAGATTGAAGATTACAATCTTAAAGCTATAAGTCAACCTGTATCTAATTTAGATAAGCCAGTTGTACTGTTAGCAGATTTACCAAACTTTGTATATTTACCAGATACAACGTCAAGTGATGTTAATGCTGTTAGAAAAGTAATGATTTCTGCAAACACATTATTACCTATTACTGATGTTGAAGAAGCAATAAAAGTCCTTCAAGGAGAAAATATTGTTGATGGTTTATTAACTAAAGAACAAAAAGAAGAGTTAATCTGTAAAGATATTATAAATATTTTAAAGATGAACAAAGAGTCAGCTAAAGCTGGACAATTAGCAATTGTAAAGATTACTAAAAGAGATGGGAATAGACCAAATATGGAAAACAAGTTTGAAGTATTTCAAGCTCTTGAGAATGCTTATGAGAAACTTGGGAATATCAATGCTTCACAATTAGTTCCTGTAGGAATTTCTGCTGAAGAAGATTTTGTTACTAACTGTGATTCAGTAACAGTAGTTAGTTTTGAAAAAGGTAAAAATCAATGGGATGTTCAAGAGAACGTAGAGAAGATATTCAACAATATCTATATTACAAATCCTAATGATTCTTATAAAAATGTTGAGTTAGACTTTAGTCTTGAACAACCAAAAACAACTTTCGAAACTTGTGAAAAAGGTGGATCAGTAACAACTGAAGCTGGAATCATAAACAACAACGGAATAGATTCAGAAGAAGCTAAAAAATTATTAACTGGTAAAGTTTTAATTAAAGGAACTCCTGTTACTGATGGGATCAAATTAGAATTTGCTAAAGGTGTTGATGTTAATGGAAGTAAATCTGATGCTTTAATCGTTGCTGAAGAAGTTAATGTTGAAGTTGTTCCAGGAGAAGTTATGGTAGTGTTAGGAAAAGGATTTGTGTTTGCAACTCTAAAAACTAAAGCTCACTCAACTACTGCTAAATTAGTTGTTGCTGAAGCAGCCAGCGGACCAGCTGTAAACTTTTATTATGAATCACAAGAGGAAAAGAAAGGTGGGAAGGCAGCATTAAAAACTTTAACTGCTGGAACTAACCAATCTGTATCAGTTGACATAATCAAAGAAGAAATGCCTTGGGTTCACATTGTAAACAAAGGTAATATCAAAGAAGAAATTACTTCTGTAAGAATATTAACAGGAGCATCTGAAGGTGAAGATTATTTTTCTCCAGTTGTATCTGGAAGTTCAATAGTATCTTTCAAAGTTAATGCAGTGAATAAAGTTACTGATATTTTAGTTGATGATATCCTAACTGAAAGAGTTGGAATTGCAACTGTTGCAGGTAAGGGAACTGTTACAACTGAAAAGGTTGTAGTAGAACTTGCTGAAAAAGTTAATTTAATTATAGACAAAGGAACTGTAATTGTTCCAGAAGGGATTGTAGAAGGTAAATACTTTGATCAAAACTCTGATGGAGTATCTAAGAGTGAATTTGAAATTAGTTATGTTCCAGTAGGGTCAGAACCAATTGCTAAGTCATTAGAGTATGCTCAACAATTAACTAAGTCTTTATCAGAAACTTTAGTTGTGTGGGGAGTTAAACCACCTACAAGTAATGATCCTAAAGAGTTAATTAAATATGCTCAAAATTTATGTAATGTTCCTAAGTTCAAGAGAGGATTTAAGAAAAGAATATCAGCTTCTAAAGAAGTGGATATGGGAATGTTCTTAACAGTAGTTGTTGGTTCTCAAAAATCTAATGGTATTGGTGGAGTTAGTAATTTCCCTGAAGTCAGAGTAATTGATTTTGAAAGAACAAACGGCGGATCAGGAGAGCATAAAAGACTTACTGATAAAGTGTTTGTAAGTTTAACTAATGCGATAAAGCCTGGTATGAACATAGAGATAAAAACTTATGTTGGAGTTAAACTAAAAGTTGAAAGTTTCTCAGTTTTATCTGTTAAAGATATTCTTGGAAAAACTATGGTAACTTTAGATAAGACTATTGATACTTCAGTATTCTCATTAAGTAACTTTGATGTAATCATATCTCTAGTTGATACTAAAGATAGAAAAGGATCTTATACTTCTGCATTATTTGCTTGTATAGCTAATGCTGAAAAAGATAGAGCACCAGTTGCTAAAGAACTACAA
>NZ_CAMQYW010000221.1 GCF_947039425.1 uncultured Cetobacterium sp.
ATACGAGATACGAATTCGTGACTGGAGTTCAGACGTGTGCTCTTCCGATCTTCGTCACACAATATATGAGTATACATTTTTGATATTCTTTTTCTTATCAATGGTTTTTTTAACAAATCTCTAAGTTTTAGAATTAAATCATCAAAATCATATAAAGAATTCAAAGCTTTTTTATATTCATAAAACTTATATATCTTAAAACAGGCTGCCTTATCTAAAAATACAGCTTGTAAGTCTTCTAAATCTTCTTCAAGATAACCATCCTCTTTCATAATTTCTGGATTCTCAATATATGAATCTATTCTTGCTTTTCTTTTTTTTAATTCTGCTTCTACAACGTCAACATTCTGACCACTTGATTTAAAATCAGAGATTATACTTATCGCTCCTTTTGCATCCATCATAGTTTCTGGAATTTCTAATACTAGTAAAACTTCTCTAACTATCTTCAGTTTTTCTGTATCATCTATCAAACTAAATTTTCTTGCAAACCCTGCTGAAGCTCCATACATTCTTATCATTTTTAATGCAAATGAGTGAAATGTTGTTACTGTTGTTTCGTTTTCTATATCAACTTTAGCTAATTCTGAACCTATTCTGTCTCTCATTTCTCCAGCTGCCTCATTGGTAAATGTTAATGCTAGTATATTCCTCGAAGGAATTCCAAAATTAACTATCATCCAAGTTACTCTTTTTTGAAGTACAAAAGTTTTACCTGAACCTGGAGGAGCAGCAACCATATATATTCCGTTGACACTATTTACAGCTTCCACTTGCTCCAAGTTTAATTTTTCTTTTCCAAACATTATAAAATTTAAATTTCTCATTATTTACTCCTTTATTATTCTGCTAGATAACACAAGGAATAACTATACAAAACATTGTACAAAGGATTTCTTGCCATTAACTTGTATATCTCACTCTCTCCCTCTTCTCGATATCGAGGATATTCTTCTAAGAACTCTTCTTTCATAGAAAAATTTGCATGAGTTTCAATATCGACTATAACAGGTTGTCTAAACTCGTTATCATAAGTAACACCTTTGTATTCTGAAGTTAATTTGGCTAACCCTACTATTTTATCCTTCGAATAATTTAAAAACTCTTTTATATAGCCTTTATCGTTTACAGTTACACTGTTATATATTTTCCTTGAATCAAACATCTGTTCATCTTTTTTCATTATTCCAAGATAATCAAAACAACTAAACAAATCATTGTAGTTCCCAAGTTGTGCCCTTAAATCTATAAGAGCAAACTTCTTAGAAGGTGTTATTCTACCACTTATTTTAAATTTTAACATTCTCATCACTATATTGCTAACATAGTAATTGCTACAAAAGGTGTATATAAGTGGCTTGCTTTTATTTTTATTTTCTATTATTAATAATGTATCATTTAAATCTTTAATCAATTCTTCTTCTTCTACAGAATAGACCATCTTAAAAATCCCTAATTCATTTCTACCTTTTGCTATTATTTTATTTTCAATAGCTGAAATTCCAAACATCATATCACTCCTTAGTTATAACAGTTCAATTATTAAATGATTGCTTTTCTTTTCTAAAACTTTGTGTTTACCAAACCAAGCATATAGAGTTTTAAAATCAAAGAAACGTTGATATACAGTTCCAGTGTAATAACATTTATAAACTTCCATATATTCCCACTCTTTTCTTATAGAATGGAAGTCATTGTTCAATGCAACTATTTTTCTTTTTGCTTTAATACCTCTAACTATATCTAAAACGTCAAAATGTTCTTCTGCTGTTTTTATAGTTTCAAATATGTAATTACACATTACAACATTGTATTCGCCTTTTAACAATTTTTCGTCATTCTTAGAATAATAATAAGCATATTTATCGTAACCACTACATTTTATCCCTAAGTCTGTTAGCATAAGAACATCCATCATTCTTCCTGAACCATAATCTAAAACTTTGTCACCAAAATTTAATATTTCTTTCTCTAATTGGTATTTTACAGATGTTGAAATTGTTGTTCTTGCTTTTGCGGTTGAAAAAGGATCATACTCTACTTCTCTTAAATGTTCATTAAAATTCTCCATGTTTTATCTCCCCGTAACAACATAAATACAAGCAGAAGGTCTGACTCTTCTACTTGTATTGTGTTAAAAAATTATAATACTTTATGCCACTCTAGTAGTTTCAACACAAATTTTTTCTATTAGAATACATTGTGTTTCCAACGAAGTTATATTCAATAACTCGTACATTGTCCCTTCTGTATCAAAGATATAAATACATTCTTCTTCTTTTTGAAAACAATCGATAAAAATCTTTTTACCTTCTGCTTCTAATACTATTTTTTCATCAAGTATTATTCTGCCTACTTTTAAAATATCAAAAATTTTACTAAAAGTTTTTTCATACTGCTTCTTAACAGTTTCTAACGTCATGATAGATTCTTGTCTTAAATTGTTTAATTCTACATTTTTCATTTTTATTCTCCTTTTTTATTTTATATATAAAAAAAAGCAACTCGAATTAACAAGCTGCTTTATTTCTATTGACTATAATTACTTCTTCTTTCACCTTTGTGGCCTTTAACTTTAATACCTTTTGTTTTCCGTGATAACCATCAATGCTTATAGAAACATTCTCTTCTAAATACTCTTTATTATCATTTATATATTTAACAACCTCAGTTTTGAAGTCTTCTGCTAAACATTCGAATGGAATCTCAGAATTATAACTACATATATGTTCATCTATTTTGATATGCATATTAAACCTCCAGTATTAATTTCGTTTTTATATCAGAATTTTGAATATCGTTGGTATTATATTTATACCTTTCGATAATTTCTCTGTCTATAAAACCACTTCTGAAGTATTCATTTAATAACTCTGTTAAGACATTAACTGTTGACATAATCTTAGTACATTCATCATAAACTCTTTTTCTGTATTCTAAATCTAACATATAATCACAATCATTAGGCTCACTCATACAAGTACCTCTGTTTTTACAGAAATTACCTTTGGCTTTAATACAATGTTTGTAGCTTTTTATAAATTGTTTGAAGAAGATTGGATGATCATATATAAAATCATATACAATAGCATACTTTTTCCCTTCACAAGTTCTACTAACTCTACCAACTCTTTGTTCAAGTGTTGCTGTATTTTTACTAGGATATAACAAGAATAATACATTAGCATTATTTATACTAATACCTTTATCCAATATTTTAGAAGTTAAGAGTATTTTAATTTCACCACTCTTAGCTTTAGCTATCATTTCTTTTCTCTGTTTCTTCGAAGTTTCTCCAAGTATAATGGCAACTTCATCTTCTTTAACTCCTAGTTC
>NZ_CAMQYW010000222.1 GCF_947039425.1 uncultured Cetobacterium sp.
TCTTGCTTTAACTGGTTTAAGAATTTCAGGAATTAAAATTTTAGATTCTCAGTGTGTTTCTAAAACATTTCCTAATTTTTTTCAAGAGTTCTCTAAAATTTATCAGGAGGAAGTATAAAATGCTAAAAAAAATAGTATTTATTTTTATTAATTTTTTACTATTATCCTTTCCCTCTTTCTCCTATACAAAAGAGGATTATGAAATACAAGCGCTGCAACAGCAAATTGTTAATATACAAAAAAAAATAAAGACTCTTGAACAACAAAAAATTAACAAATTTAAAATCACAAAAAAAAGACCCAAAATTGGACTCGTTTTAAGTGGTGGTGGTGCTAAAGGATTTGCTCACATTGGCGTTTTAAAAGTCCTTGAAAAAAACAATATTAAAGTAGATTATATTACAGGATCAAGTATGGGAGCTTTAATTGGTTCTCTTTATTCAGCTGGATATTCTCCAGATCAAATAGAAAAACTTATGTTAGATATTAATTGGCAAGATGCTTTTAACGATAGGCCAAATGAAGAGGATATTCCTCTTGATCAAAGAGCAATTGTTAAAAATTATAATCTTTCATTAAAATATGACAACTCCTTTAATTTTGATCTTCCTAAAAGTTTAAGAAATACACAAAGAATATATCTAACTTTAAAAAATCTGCTTTGGAATGTAGAAAAAATTCATGATTTTGAAAAACTACCTATTCCTTTAGAGATTATAGCAACAGATTTAAATACAGGTAAAGCAAAAGCTTTTAAAAGTGGAGATTTAGCTAGAGTTGTTACTGCTAGTATATCAATCCCAACAGTTTTCGATCCTATTAAAATAAATAATAGCTATTATGTTGATGGATTACTATCTAGAAACTTTCCAGTACAGGATGCTTTTAAATTAGGAGCTGATATTGTTATTGGTGTTGATGTTGGAACTTCTGTTAGAAAAAGAAAAAATTATAACATTCTAAGCGTTGCTGATCAAATAATTGCTATTCAAAGTGCTTCATCAACAGAGAAGCAAAAAGATATGGCTACTATTTTAATTAGTCCTGATGTTAAAAAATTTAAAACAACAGATTTTGATAACTATAAAGAGATTGAAGAAATGGGAGAAATTGCTGCTGAAAAAGAGATTAAAAACATTTTATCTTTTCATCCAGAATTAGCTATTGAAAAAACAAAAAAAATTCATAAAAAGAATTTTGTATTAAAAAATCTATTAATTTATAATCATTCAAAAAATAAAAATCACAGGGAGATTATAAAATCAATTTTTTCTAATTATGAAAATAAAAGTATATCTCCAAATGAACTTGAAGAGTTAATCTTAAAAATATATAGTTTAAATTTTGTTAATAAAGTATATTATACTTTTGATAATAATACTCTAAATTTAGAGGTCGAAGAAAACCCCACAAACCTTCTTGGTCTTGGATTTAATTATGAAACTGATTATGGATCTACATTCTCCATTGGGAGTGATATTAGTTCCTCTGGTAAATTTGGAAATCTAGCAACAATTGAAGCTAGATTTGGAGATTATCTTGGTTTTGACTTACAAAACTTCTTTTATTATGGTTTGTCTAATAAAATTGGAATTCTAACTAGTTTAAGTTATGATGAAACTCCATTTTATTTATATTCTAATAAATCTAAAATAGGAGATTACAAAGCTAGTGATTTAAAATTAGAAACTGCTTTTTTAACTCAATACTCTAATATTTTTCTATTTTCATATGGAGCTTCCCTTAATTATGCTGAACTTGAATCAGAAGTAAAAAATCCACTTTTAGACTCTTCTATAGAGTACTCTAAAAGTTATGGTGATCTTTTCTTTAGAATAGATTGGGATAGAACTAATTCCTCTAATTTCCCTTCTAAAGGTTATAAAGGAACTATTTTACAACGTTGGGGTGGTGATTTAGGAGAGGATGATTTAAACTTCTTATCATCTAATTATATGGCTTCAGGTTATATTCCCTTTACAAGTAATTTAACTTTAATCACTAAAATTTTTGGTGGTAATGTTAGTGGAGAAGATGTTTTACCTGATAAGTATATAAAACTTGGTGGAATAAAAGATAACTTATCTGAAAATGAATTTTCTTTTAATGGATATTATCTTCAAGAGAAGTATTTATCATCTCTTTTTGGTGGCAGAATTGCATTTCAATATAAACTTATAGATAATCTATACTTAAATACAAGTTGGGATTTAGCAACATATAAATATGTTAATGAAAATGTTAATCAAGAAAATTCAGTTGAACTTTGGCAAGATTATCACCAAGGTTTTGGAATAGGATTAAATTATTCCAGTCTTATTGGTCCTCTTGAATTTTCCATTTCAAAAACTCATGAATCAAGTGATCTATTATTCCAATTTAAATTTGGTTTTGATTTTGATTATTAAAAAAATGCCCTAAATTACTAGGGCATTTTTTACATTTAAACTATTTGCTATTTCTTTCAATTCTTGAAGCCTTATGTCTGTCGGTATCTTTAAATCATTTTTCATACTTTCTCTAACACCAATAGATCTGTATTTTATAATTTTATATCTTATATCTGCATTGCTAATTATCTTAGAAACCTCTTTTACGGTTAACTCATTATTTAAGTACTTATCAACTATAACTGTCCTTACTTCATATAATTTTTTAATTAATAATAAATATTTTAGATTTTTTATTACATTTTTATTATCTACTCCAACTAAATCTAAATGTTCTTTTTCATCCCAAGCTTTCACATCTAGCATAAAACTATCAGTTATATTCACAAAGTCTTTATACTTTTCATCACTTAAATTTAAACTTCCATTAGTATCTACAAAACAAGTTAATTTTGGAAACTCTTCTTTTATTCTTTTAAAAAGTTCTGTTAAAAAAATATAATTTAAAGTGCTCTCTCCACCACTAACTGTAATTCCTTTTATAAAAGATTTCACTTTTCTAATCTCATTTAAAAGTTCTTCTACTGTTATATTCTTTACTTTTGGAGAAGAGTTATGGCTACATATTTCAGTACATCTATCACATTGAATACAATTTTTTTCAATCCATTTTATTTCATTTCCTACTTTTTCCAAAGCTTTACTTGGGCAAACTTCAACACATTTTCCACATCCAACACAAAGTGATATTGTTTCTGGATTATGACAATATTTACAATTAAAATTGCAGTTTTGAAAGAAAATTGCCATTCTATTTCCCGGTCCATCAACATTGGAAAATTTTATAATTTTATTTAAATATGTTTTCATTATTACTCACTTCTTAATTTTCTGTCTAATGCCTTAGAGTTGTCTCTTGCACCTTTTCCAAGAATTGTTG
>NZ_CAMQYW010000223.1 GCF_947039425.1 uncultured Cetobacterium sp.
GTCTTTACCAAAAGCTATTTTTGAGTTTTGTGGTAAATCTCTCATTTTTCTATCTATGACAATTTCCCTTTTCGCCAAATGATTTCTCATTCTAAATGCTCTTTTATAGTATCCTTGAGTATAAAGTTTCAATCTATCCTTTAAGTCATCAGCTTCTCTTCTGTTTACAGAAACAGCAGCAGATGCCATTGACGTTAATAATAAAAATCCACACAATATTTTTTTCATTTCTTCCCCCTAATAATGTAATTATTTTGTTAATTTTTTAATAGCTTTGAATAAAGATTTATCTTTTTCAATTTTACTCATTTTATCTAATAACCAGTTTAACTCTTGGTCATTTAAACGTAGTTCTGTTTTTACAAAACTTTCTAACTTTTCTATCTCCATTGGTAATAGTTCCTTTTTTAAAGAACTATTAATCTCTTGAACTGTTCTTCCCCCTTCGAAGAAAAAAATTAATTTTTGCCAATTACTAAATAGATCTACTTTTCTAAGTAACATTACAGATGTATAACTTAACTCAGGTATTTCTTTATATCCTTTTCTAGATAAAAAAGATTTTATTTCGTCACTTTTTTCACTTTCGAATAATACCTCTCCAGCTTTTTTAGTGTTCATAATTTTAGGTAATTTTGAGCTTTTATCTTTTAATCTAATGTACTTAGACAAAGTTAATGTTTTTGTTTCTAGATAAAATTCAATTGCAAATTCATTAAAAGTTTTTCCTTCAGGAATAGTTCCAATTTCAATGTACTCAATAAGAGCATCGATTTTTTTAAAATCTATCATTTTTCCCTCCTGAATAGTTAATTTTTATTTAAGCTACTTATTATATCATATTTTTTTTATTTTGGAAAGAATATTAATTCAATACAAAAAAATCACTTTTTAATCAAAAAAAGCTAAAAAAATAACATTTTTTATTGTTTTTTTAAAGAAAACCTGTATAATATAAAAAAGAAACGTATTTTTTTCACAAGGAGGGTATATGAAAATTAAAAGTTTATTGGTGGGAGCTTTATCTGTATTTTTAATGTCTTGTGGTGGCGCTAAAGAAGCAGATAAAACTTTCACATTTTATGCAGGTCTTCAAGATGATCATGCAGCATTAATTGCTAAGGAGTTTCAAGAAAAAACGGGAATAAAAACAGATTATGTTAGAATGAGTAGCGGGGAAGTTTTAGCAAGATTAAAAGCTGAAAAAAATAATATGACTGCTTCGGTTTGGTATGGAGGTCCAGCGGATGCTTTTGTTACTGCTGGAAGCGAAGGGTTACTAGAGCCATATGTATCTACAGAGGACAAAAATATTCCTGAAGATTTAAAATCTCCAAAGGATTATTGGACAGGTATCTATATTGGATATTTAGGTTTCGTTGGTAATGAAAAAATGCTAAAAGAAAAAGGATTAGTAATGCCTACTTCTTGGAAAGAACTTTTAGATCCAAAATATAAAAATGAAATTGTTGTTGCACATCCAGGATCTTCAGGAACTGCATATACTATGGTAGCGACTTTAGTACAAATGATGGGTGAAGAAAAAGCTATGGAATATTTAAAAAGTTTAAATGAAAATATTAGACAGTATACAAAATCTGGAACTGCTCCAGGAAGAATGACTGGACAAGGAGAAGCA
Organism: uncultured Cetobacterium sp.; assembly: GCF_947039425.1. Classification (GTDB taxonomy): domain Bacteria; phylum Fusobacteriota; class Fusobacteriia; order Fusobacteriales; family Fusobacteriaceae; genus Cetobacterium_A. The sequence goes on from NZ_CAMQYW010000223.1 coordinate 1,640, forward strand.
ACTATAGGAATTACTTTCTTACACGATGCAATTAAATATAAAAAAGAGGGTTATAGCGATATAATAATATCTTCTCCAAAAGAGGGAACTGGTTATGAAATAGGTGCAGTAGCATTATTAAAAAATGCTCCAAATCCAGAAGCTGGAAAGAAATTTATTAATTGGGTTTTAACAAAAGAGGTTGAAGAATTAGGTGAAACAGTTGGTTCATATCAATTTTTATCAAATAAAAATGCAATACCTCCAAAAGAAGCTTTAGAACTAAAAGATACAAAGTTAATTAATTATGATTTTGATTGGGCTGGTAAAAATAGAGTTAGATTAGTTGAAAAATTCACAACTGAGACAAATACAAATGCACCAAAAAAATAATATTTAAGAAGCTCTCTCTTTTAGAGGGAGCTTTAATTTCGATTTGGAGATGAAAAATGAATAAAAAATTAGAACACTATTTAAAATTACTAAAAGAGATGAAAAGAGATAAATTTGTCTTTATATCTATCCTGTTTTCTTTAGTAATTGTTTCTTTCTTTGTATTACTTCCAATATATAACGTTTTTATAGAGAGTATATCTTGTGATAAAGTATTTACTATTCAAAACTATATAGATTCTTTTACTAGAAGTGGAAATCTAATGATTATATTTAACACATTAAAACTTGGATTTGTATCATCTATTTTATCTTTAATTCTTGGATTTTTATTTGCATACGCAACATCGTATTTAGATATTAAAGGGAAAAGTGTTTTTGATTTTATAGCAACACTACCAATTATTTCTCCACCATTTGTTGTAGCTTTATCAGCTATATTACTTTTTGGTAGAGTAGGGCTTATTACTAGAGGAGTGTTCGGACTTAAAAATTTTGAAATATATGGATTTCATGGATTAGTATTAGTTCAAGTTCTAAGTTTTTTTCCAATAGCTTATTTAATGCTTGTGGGATTCTTTAGAAATATAGATCCTTCAGTTGAAGAAGCTGCTAGAGATTTAGGGGCTTCTCGTGGTAAAGTTTTTAGAACAATAACTTTACCTCTTATGTTTCCAGGAATAGCTAATGCTTTTTTATTAGTTTTTATTCAGTCTATTGCTGATTTTTCCAATCCAGTTGTTATTGGAGGAAACTTTACAACAATATCTGTAAAAATATATCAAGAAGGAATTGGAAACTTTCAACTGGGAATTGCATCAGCTCTTGCCATGATACTGTTAACTATATCAATTAATATATTTGTATTACAAAGAAACTACATTAATAAGAAATCATACATTACAGTAACAGGTAAGGCCTCTAGAGGAAGAGAGATGATTTCAGAAAAGAAAATTGTTCAGCCAGTTTATATAACATTAATTGTTTTAACAACTTTTGTTTTTTTAATGTATATATTAATACCAATAAATTCTTTTGTTAAATTATGGGGAATTGATTATACTCCAACATTGAAACATTATAAATATATCTTTGATTTTGGAAGTACTCCAATTTATCAAACAACATTTTTAGCTATAATCGCAACTCTTTTAACAGGTGTAGGTTCTATGATAATATCTTTTTTAATTGCAAGAAAACAATTTTTAGGAAAATCATTTATTGAATTTACTACTATAATGGCTTTAGCTATACCAGGAACAATAATAGGACTTGGTTATGTTATAAGTTACATTATAACTAATAACATAA
>NZ_CAMQYW010000224.1 GCF_947039425.1 uncultured Cetobacterium sp.
TAAGTATTATATTTTTTATTTTTCTCATTACATGGATAATTAGAATGTATTTATATTTTCCAAATGTTGAACCTATGACATTTAATAAAAATGCAATATATATAAAAATTTTTAATACTTTTATATATTTCTTTAAAACTTATGTTCATAAATAAACATTGTTTTAATTCTTAAGAAAGTATATACTATAATAAGGAGATCTTTTAAAATTTCTAATAATAGCAATTTAGGAGGATTTATTATGGGAACAGATATATTTAGAGGTAGAATTATTGCAATAGAAGATGGGAAAAATTCATATGAAAAAGATACTTTGTCTAAGTTTCATGGTCAAAATGGAGACTATCCACAACATGAAGGAGACGAATGTGGATTATTAATTAAAATTTATAATTATGAGACTATTCGAATTATATCCTTTGATGTTAAAGAATTACTTTTAGACTCAATAAATAAACAAAGGTTATCAACTAAAATGATTGAAACTTTAAGACTTAATAATATAGGAAAAGAAATTGAATTAAATAAAAATGAGCCTAAGCTTATTAATATTTTAGACTTAAAAGATTTATTTTAAGAAATAAGGAGATATCTAAAAATATAGATATCTCCCTATTTTTTATTAATTTTCTTTTAAAATTTCACTAAATTTACTGACAATAGCTTTATCAAACTCTTCTGAATAATATTTAAATACTTCTGGATCATTTAAATATGGTGTAACTGTACAAGATCTTATTAAAACTAATTTATGTACATTATCCCATTGATCTTTAGAAATTCCTATTCTTCTTATAATTTCTAAAGGTGAGTCTTTGTAATCACTATAATCAAACTCTGTATGAGAAACAATTAAATCATTTATGTATGAAGTTGTAAAATATGATGATTTTTTATAAAAATCAAAATTCAACTTATTCATTTTAACTAAATCTGTATTTCCTTTTATATTAAATACATAATCTACCATATTAAAATCTGGTTTACATAAAGGATGAACTTCAACAATACTCTCATTAACTATATATTCTTTTCTATTTTGTAATTTATTATATAAATTATAAGCCCCTTCTACACTAGCTCCTATCAATTGTCCATAACCGCTTACATTTAAATCCATAATTCTATGAGCTGTCCAAACTGCTGCTGCTGCTGCTCCAGCCTTAGAACCTTCTAAAATAAATGCTCCTAATAAATCTGGAATTTTTGTATCTTTTTGGAAAGCATAATTTGCAAAATATGAAATAGTATTTTTCATTCTTTTATCTTTAATTACTATTCCTCCAGCTTTATATGGAATATATCCCATTTTATGTGGATCAACAGTTATACTATCTGCTTTTGACATTGATTCATAAGCATTATAAACTTCTTTAGAAGGCCAATCTATATCTTTATTTTTGAAAACATTATATTTATTATAAACATCATGTAAATTTTCATATGGAATAAATTTATAATCCTCATCTAAAAATATAGCTCTACCATAACCTCCATAAGCTGCATCTATATGATAATAGAAATTAATACCATTTTGACTATACTCATCTTTTAAATTAATAACTTTATCAACATAATCTACAGCACCCTCTTCAGTAGTTCCTACAACTGAAACAACCCCTAAAATTGGTATTTTTTTATCAACTAGATTATCTATCACTTCTTTTAATTTATCTATATTCATTCTAAATTTATCATCTATTTCAATAGTTATTAGATTGTCTAAACCAATTCCTAAAATATCTGCTGCTTTTAACCAAGAATAATGCTTAGTTTCTGGAACAATTAATTTTCCTAACATAGTTACTTTAGTATTATCATTTCTAGAAGAGTATTTTTTTATATCATCTAATTTGTCTGGAACTTTATCTAATAAATCCATAATTTCATCCACAGACATATTTAATAACTCCCATTGAGTCTTTTCTTTAACTAATTCTGGTACAACTTCTTTAATTGCTAATGGAATAGATTTTATATTTCTCATATACCAAACAGCTTCATAGTTTGCTGTAGATCCATCTGGTGTTAAATGTCCCCAACCAATCTCAGGTTCATATCCCATTAATTTACATAAATCTTGTCCTACTTCAACCTCTAGTACAGTTGTTGCTGGTGCTCCTTCGTATGCAATGTTATTTCCATTGTATAACATTCCTGCAAAATAACCAAGAGTTGCTGGCATTAATGTTTCTGAGTTCATATGTCCTATATATCTAGGTGAATGCCAAGGCATCATTTTAGCTCTTAATTTAGAAGACAATTCATTTAAAACTGTTTCCATTTTATTTGTTGTTTTTATATATTCATTACTTGACAATTCAGACTTACTTATAATATCTGGATCTTCTGGATGAAAGTTTTTTCTCCACTGAGCATGATCATAAAAAAGTTTTACTAATTCTTTACTAAAAATTTCATCATTTTCTGATTTAGCACCTAAAAATAAGCTATTAATATCCATTTAAAACATCTCCCTATCTTTTTATTGTCCAGGTTGGTCTTTTTTCCAAGATGGTTTTTTAAATTTAAATATAATTAAAGGAATAACAAAACATATTATTGTACCAATTCCTTCAAATAAAACATATCCTAATCTACTATTAGAAGGAATATCACTAGATGGAATAAAACTAATAATAATAGTTAATCCTACTCCAACTAAAGCTAAAAGACAAACAATCCACATTCCAATAGTTCCTCCAGGAATTTTAAATGCTCTTATTACATCAGTTGCGTGGTAATGCAAATAAACTTCTGCACCTATTATAAATAAATATACAACGCTATATAAGATTGATGTAAGTATTAATACCATAAAATATCCAGAATTAATGTTTGGAACAATTATAAACAGTGATGAAATAATTGAAATTCCAATTGCTTGCAATAGTACAAAGGTAATAGGTATATTATCTTTATTTCTTTTTTGAAAAATTTTAGGTAAATTTCCCTCTTCAGCAACTTTAATCATAGATTTTGATGGTCCTAACACCCAAGCACTCATTTGTGCAATCATTCCAACACAAATCATTAATCCTAAAACTGGTGCCAACCATGCAACTCCTAAATCAGTTAAATAAATTTGAAATGATTGAAGAATATTAGCAAGTTGAATTTTACTATTAGGTATTGCATTAGCAACACTTAAACCAGCCACTAAGTTAAATATAATCATAGCACCAATTGATAAAAATACTGCAATTGGATAATTCCTTTTAGGATTTTCTATATCATTAGCATGAACTGATGCTATTTCTAATCCTGCAAATATGAAACATATTCCCGAAAAAAATGATAATTTACTTAAATC
>NZ_CAMQYW010000225.1 GCF_947039425.1 uncultured Cetobacterium sp.
ATATAAGAATAAACTATATAGTAACTATAGAGTCAATATATTATTTTATTTAATATTTATAGATATTTTTATTAAAAAATTATTTGTATTTTCTGTTTTAAAATCAAGAACAGTTTCTTCATAGGAGTCACTTTTTATTTCATAATTTTCTTTTTTTATAAAAGCTAGAAGTTTACTATAGCTCTTAAAAGTATCTTCAAAAGATCCCTGATGATAGATAACAGCATATTTACCTTTTGGTTTTTCAATAGAATTTTTTGATTTTTTTAAATGATTTATATAAAGATAGGATATTTCAAAATTATTATTTAAAATATTTTCTTTTTTTACAATTGCATGGATATTTAAAAAATTTATTTTTAAATTTTTAGCAATATCATTTAATTCATTAATACCATGAACAATATCTAATGATTTTTTAGTAGATGATATTTCACTAACATCTATATACTCTTTCTCCAAATACTCTATTTTAGGAGTTTCATTTTTAAGTCTATTTTTCTCTCCTAACCTCAATCTATCCATACCTTCATTTATAGATTTTGAAATGCTTTCTAAAGATTTTATTTGCTCTTCTACTTTTTGTTTATTTCTTTCTAAAAGTAGTAAAAACTCCTTAGAATTTCTTTTATTTATATACTCTTTTATCTCTTCTAGTGGTGTTCCTATCTCCTTTAAAGTTTTAATTAAAGATAGAATATTATGTTGTTCTAAAGTGTAAAATCTATATCCTTTTTCATTTATAAAATATGGAAAAAACAGTTCAATTTTATGATAATATATTAATGTTTGCTTAGAAATATTGCACAATCTTGAAAAATCTGATATTTTTATTAAATTATTATGTTGTTTCATAAGATACCTCTTTATTTTTTTAATATATTATCATATTTTTTCTAAGATTACCTTAATAACTTCTCCATAAGTTGTATTTATTTTTAAAAGTGTTTTATTTTCTTTTATTTCACATATTACATCTTTAGTATTTTTTATATTATATTTCCCATTTAAGAGGATCTCTGATGTATAAGGAATAGAATCATTTCCTTTCCATTTTCTAGAGTATATACTAACCTCCTTCATTACTCCATTTTTATCATATTGAGTTTCATCAATGCCTTCATAAATTCTTAAGTCAGGATTAACAAAACTAAGAGCTAAATTTTTATTGCTCTCTTGTAACATTATCATTGATGGCGCACTTATACTTTTTATATATTTATCGTCAGTAAATTCTTGTTTTTCAAATAAGGCATACGCAAACATATTATTTTTAATATTTTGAACAATATGAGCATCCTTATCTTGTTTTAAAACTTTATATCCTTGATCTATTTTAAATTTATTTTTTTCCTCTTCCCTTCCTTTAATCAAAATAGAATATTCATATGTTTTATTTTTAGGATTTGTTCCATGATTAATATAAGCTAACTCATAATTATTTTCAGTTTTCTCTCCAGTATTTTGATCTTTTGACTTCTGAAGAGATTTTTTATAATAGACATCTCCTTTAGAAATTTTATATAGATTATGTTGAGAATCTTCTATTAATACGTTATTCTTATAATTTTTAATTTCTTCTTTTATTTTATTTTTACCTAAGTAATTTTGAAAAAGAGTTGTATGAGTTTCATTTTTTACATCATTATTTTCTATATTGCTTCCTAATAAAATAGCTATATTGTCAAATAAAAATACAGATTTTCTAGCTCTATGTGTAGGATTATATTTTGAATGTTCATGTAACTTCATAGCAAACATGCTATCACCAAAAAGATTATTTCCACCTGAATAAGTTTCATCAGAAAGAAGCATCTCTTCCACTCCACTAGCTATATCCACTTGAGAAATTGATGATTTTAATTTATTTAAAGGTAATGATATTGCCGTTGCTCCTGGATAGTGAGCCCAATCCCATCCTTCTTGCTCATATCCACTATTTTTTAATGAATTCTCTAATATTTGAAAAGTACCATAACTCATATATCTTCCATATAAATTATTTTTTATATATGTTTCATTTCCAACAAGATATCTACTGTACCCCTTTATACCAACAAGCCACTCATCTCTTCTATGAAGCTGTAAAGATCCCATATTCATTGTCCAAGATCCTATAGGTGCCTCCTCCTCTTTAAAACCTAATTTTTTAAGCTTTTCGTAAGTTTCACTTTTATTTGTTAATCTCATATATGCTTCTGCTAACTCCTTATCTATTTCTTTCTCTTTAGCTAAAGCCATATACTTAAATCCTGAATCATCTATTTGAAATTTATCATTGGGATGTCTTCCTGTTAAACTTAATAAGTAGTTGTACTTATTAGAGTATATCCTTGACATAAGTACTGCTTTTTTCACCTTATTGTATGATTTATTTTCAATGGAAAAAGAGGTGTTACTTAAATAATAAATTATTGGTGTTAATCCTGAGATAGCTCCTTTAGCATATGCTGGATAATTTTGCATATGATGAAATACTGAGCCATCCTCTTTAAAACCTCCAATAACTCCAGGAGAATAATTTATTGAATTTGAAAGATAACTACTTAACTGTAAAAGCTGAGAAGCCTCTTTATTTTTATTTTCATTTAATAAAATTGATGTTAACATTCCTGGAAGCATTGTATTTAAAATATCTATATTTATTCCTCTTATTTTTTCAAAAGGAGTATAAATTATCCCCATGGCACTATACCAAGTTACCATCTCTCTTGCTTCTTTTAATTTTCCAGCCTTTAACAAGGGATCTTTCATAAGAAAAATACTTTCATATATCTCTCTAACTTGATATCCTAAATGATGAATAGTTCCTTGAGAACTTCCCTTTGTCCAACCTTGATCATACATATAGTTTAAACTTTCTTGAAACATAAAATATATTTTTTCTTTTTCTTCATTATTTTCAGTTGAATTATACATATATGCAAGGTCTCTTAAAAAAATTCCAAACTCTCTAGTTGGAATATATCTAATTTTTTCTCTTTTTTCACTATCTATATTTTTAAAAATTACAAGTCTTTTAATAAACTCTAAACTTTTACTTTTTATCTCTTTTAATTTTTCCTCTTTTTCTAGTATAAGTTGAGAAGTTACATTAACTTGAACATTTAAAGTGTTTTTAAATCTTTCTTCAATTATATCTAAATCTTTACTCTCATATTCATTAATATTTTTATAATTTTCATTATTTATTTGATTATAATTTTTATAAAGAGCCATCCAATGAGAATTAACAGAAGTATCTGCTAAAATATTAATAAAAGGTACTTGTTCATCTCTTGCATTATGTCTAGGATCAATTAGAACAGAT
>NZ_CAMQYW010000226.1 GCF_947039425.1 uncultured Cetobacterium sp.
GGAATTATGAATACATCAGCAATAATTATGTGGGTTTTGATTGGAACTATTTTATGGGGAGGGTTTGCTTTTTGTTTAAGAGTAGCTCTTGCAAGTAAAGAAAAAAAATAAAAAGAAAAGTTCTAAAGAAAGAGTAATATTTAACTATTGACGAATTGAAAATAATTAGTTATAAAGTAATAGTGCTAAATTTCTTAAAATCAGGAGGAATAGTTATGATGAACTATGGAATGAGTGAAATAAGAAATATTACTCTTTTGGGACACAGAGGTAGTGGAAAAAGCAGTTTAGTAGAAGCTATGTTATTTACTTCTAATACTATTGGAAAAATGGGAAGTGTTGATTTGAAAACTAGTGTTTCTGACTTTGATAAAGAGGAAATGAAACAAGGATTTTCAATAAATACTTCAATAGTTCCGTTAGAATATGAAGGACATAAATATAATATATTAGATACGCCAGGATATTCAGATTTTTCTGGAGAAGTTTTATCAGCTTTAAATGTTTCTGGTGGAGCAATTTTAGTGATAAATGGAGTTTCAGGTGTTGAAGTAGGAACAGAAAGAATGTGGAGATTTTTAGAAGAAATGAAAATCCCAAGAATAATTTTTATAAATAAAATGAATAAAGGTGTTCATAATTATGAAAAGCTATTATATGATTTAAAAGAGAAATTTGGTAAAAAAATTGCACCATTTTGTATACCAATTGGATTTGAAGAAAGTTTTAAAGGTTTTGTTGATGTAGTTAATTTAAAGAGTAGAATTTTTGATGGAGAGAAATGTAATGATGATATTATTCCTGAGAATATTGATGTAAATGAAGTAAGAAATCTACTGTTAGAGGCAATCGCTGAAACAGATGAAAAATTATTAGAAAAGTATTTTTCAGGAGAGGAATTTTCAAAAGATGAGATTGAACAAGGTTTACATAATGGTGTTGTAAATGGAGAGATAGTACCTGTTATTATTGGCTCTGCAAGTAATACAATAGGAGTTAGAACTTTATTTGAAATGCTGTATAGATACATGCCAACTCCTCAAGAATTAAATGATGGAATAAAAACAGGGTATAGTTTAGATGGAACTAAAAAAATAGAAAGAAAAGTTTCAGAGGATGAACCTTTTTCAGCAATAATTTTTAAAACAATCGTGGATCCATATTTAGGAAAAATTTCACTATTTAAAGTTAATTCAGGAAAAATTCAAAAAGATGATGAAATTTTAGTGGCAAATAAAAATGAAAGAGAAAAAATATCTAATATTAGTTTTTTTAGAGGTGGAAGACAAATAACATCAAAAGAGATTAAAGCAGGAGATATAGGAGCTACAACAAAATTAATTTTTGCTCAAACAGGAGATACTATTTGTGATAAAGACTTTCCAATTATTTATAAAACAATATTTTTTCAAAAGCCATGTTTATATATGTCTATTTTACCAAAAGAGAAAATAGATGATGATAAATTAAGTACTTCTTTACAAAAATTATTAGATGAAGACCCTTCATTTTCTATTAGTAGAAATTTTGAAACAAAAGAACTATTAATTGGAGGACAAGGAGAAAAACATTTACAAATTTTATTAAATAAATTAGAAAATAAATTTGGAGTACATGGCATACTGAAAGATCCAGAAATTTCTTACAGAGAAACTTTAAAAGAGATAGTTGAAGCTCAAGGGAAACATAAAAAACAATCTGGTGGAGCTGGTCAGTTTGGAGAAGTTTTTATAAAATTTGAACCAAATATAGAGGAGTTTAATTTTATAGATAAAATCCATGGAGGAGTAGTGCCAAAAACTTATATACCAGCTGTGGAAAAAGGTTTGCAAGAAGCAATGTTAAAAGGAAAATTAGCAGGATATCCAGTAATAAATGTAAAAGCGACATTATATGATGGTTCTTATCATCCAGTTGATTCAAATGAGTTATCCTTTAAACAAGCTGCTATTTTAGCCTTTAGAAAAGGAATGGAATCTGGAAGGTGTGTATTACTAGAGCCTATTGTTAGAATGGAAATAATGGCTCCTGATGAGTATATAGGTGACATTATGGGAGATATGAATAAACGAAGAGGTAAAATATTAGGGATGGAACCAAAAGATTACTCAGAGCAACTTTTAATAGTGGATGTTCCTGAAAGTGAGATATTAAAATATGCAATTGATTTAAAGTCTTTAACTCAAGGAAAGGGACGGTTTGAGTATGGTTTTTTAAGATATGATGAATTACAAGAAAATTTAGCAAAAAAAATAATAGATTCAAGAAAATAAAAATAGTGGTTCTAAATCTAGAGAAGATTTAGAACCACTGTTTTATATTTAAAACAGATCTTTTTTAAATAAAATCCAAGAAATGATCATACCAAATAAAATTGCTACAAATAAAACAAATAAAAAACCATATTGATTGTGTGCAAAAGGAATTCCACCAACGTTCATTCCCCATAATCCAGAAACAACTGTAGGAATAGCAAATACAACAGTAATAGAAGTTAATTTTTTCATAACAACGTTAAGGTTATTAGAGATTACAGATGAAAAGGCATCTCTTGTACCACTAAGGATACTTGAATAAATGTTAGCCATTTCAATAGCCTGTTTTGTTTCGATAATAACATCTTCTAGTAGTTCTAAGTCATCTTGATATCTTTTGACAATTTCTGTTCTCATCATTCTTTCTAATACAGCTTCATTTGATTTTAGAGAAGTTGTAAAGTAAACTAAACTTTTTTCTAGCTCTAGAAGCAACATAAGTTCTTGATTTCTCATAGAATTTTTAAGTTGTCTTTCAATATTATCAGAAATTCTACCAATTTGCTTTAGATATAAAAGGAAATAAGTTGAATTTCTAAAAAGAAGTTGAAGAATAAATCTAGTTTTTTTAAAAGTAAAGAAGCTTTTAATTCTTCCCTGTATAAATTCCTCAATAAGAGCTAATTTAACTGTTGAAACAGTTATAATGTGATCTCCTAAAAGGATTATTCCAAGAGGAACAGTAGCAAAAGAACAACGATTATTTTCATCATGCATAGGTACATCAATAATTAATAAAATAAGGTCATCATCAATTTCCAAACGGGCTTTTTCCTCTTCATCAAGAGCAGCTCTAATATGTTCTTCAGGAATTTCAAAGCTATTAGTAACAACTTTAATCTCCTCTTCTGTTGGATTTAATAGATGTATCCATGTATTTTTTTCAGTAAGTTTTTCTACTTCTAAAGTTTCAGAAATAGAAAAATGTTTTTTTTCTAATATGTCATTATGACTTTTATATATTTTTATCATAGAACCACC
>NZ_CAMQYW010000227.1 GCF_947039425.1 uncultured Cetobacterium sp.
TTTGAACAGATGCAGAAAGAACTAAATTTATTCTCTTTCCTGTTTTTAATTTTAAAGCTGCTTTGTCTAGTCCTAAGAACTTAATAGTAGTTGCCATAGCTTCAGGTTGACCTATTAAGACCTCTTTATGAGCTCCAAGACCTAAAACATTAATCTCTTCCTCTTTAAAACTAATTTCAGGCATTTTAAATGACGCAATTCCTAAAATCTTTTCATTTCCTTCTATTTTCACACTACATTCTTGTATCAATGCTGGGATTGACATATTTATTTCCTCCCTTTATATTTTATATATTTCCACTGCAAATTCTGAACTATTAAGAACATTAAATCTTAGATCTTCTCCTATAGGAACATCTCCAACTGTTATTAACCATTCAAATTTTCCACCTGCAATACTCTGACCTGGATTATCTTCTTGTCTGAATTCTACTCTCCCGCCAAGTAGTCTTTCTTTACTAATTAATGTTCCTAAGAACTGATTGATATTATCTCTAATAGCTATTGCCCTTGATTTTGGCATTCTCTTATCTACTTCTGATTGATTATTTATTGCAATGGTGTTACATAGGTACTGAGTCATCCTCTTAGCATGAATCCAAATATCTTTTTTCTCACCAGTTCCTCCAGGCTGAAAAGCTGAAGTTCTATTTCCCCAAAACATAAAACCACCAGGAGTATTAATTGCTGTTATTATTCCATTTTCATTTAATAGATTTCCTTGAACTTCATCAAGAATAACATCTTCATAGACTCCTTCTGAATTTTTATAAACTATTTTAGAAACTTTAGCAGATTTATTTGAAGGAGAATCACAAGGAACTCCATCATTTAAAGAATCACCTCTTTTTAGTTCACATGCTATAAGAGTAGATAAATGTATTAGTTGATTGCCTATTACACCTTTCCCATATGTTAAAAGTTGTTCTGGATCTATTGCATTATTTTCTTTTTTCCATTTAATAGCATCTCCATATGGAGTAGTTTCTGGAATATCTGCAATAATAATTGATTTCCATTTACTATTAACATTTTCAAATTTAGTGTTCATAATTGTTCTAATTTCATTATTATCTGTAAATCCAGGAGATATTCCTATTCCAGGAATCATTGAATATTTTGAGAAAATATCTTCTATTGCTTCAAGTCCTTTTCTTTTTAGTGTTGTTATATCAACTCCACCAATAATATCTCCTGGTTGAATTAATGCAGGATTTAATACCTTTACACTTCCAGATACTGTTGCTGTATCAACTTCTAATAGTATTTCTAATTGTCCTTTTGAATTAAATGATGTTTCTATTGCATCTCCATTTATTGCTGTTCCCTCAGCATTTGTTAATCTTAGCTCTCCTGGAATAGCTCCCAAATGCTCTATTACTACTTTTTTATTCTTTACTATTAGATTTTCAAATGCATGAACTTCTCCATGTTTAGTAGGGTCTAGCACATTAATACAGATGATTGGTGCCACTCCAAATAATTGGAAGGCTGTATATAAAGTTTCTGAAATATTAAATCCTTTAATATTATTAACTCCTCCAAAATATTTAGCAGCATCAGTTTCATTTTGAATTAAAACTGGAGTATCTATACACTTTAAATCTCCCATATTTATTGGAGCTGCTCCAATTACTACAATTGGAGACTTTGATGCAAGATAAACTTTTTCATTTGATTCTAATTCTTTTGTTGAAATTCCATGTTTAAAAGTCATCCTTTAAGCACCTCCTCCTGGATTTTTGATAACTTTTTATTTAAAAAACTATCCTTATTTTTTAAATCATTTTTTTTATTTGAATAATCTTCAGTTAAGATAAATAAAGGTTCTACTTTTTTATTTTCCTTAAGTATTAACTCTAAATCCTTTGTAGATATAACCATGTTCTTTCTTAAGAATATATGATTTATTTGAAGATCATTTCCTATATAAATATATTTTTTCATTATTCACCTCTATTTATTATTTAGGAATATCTGATTGGAATTTAATTCTAGTCCCCCAAACATTTTCTCCACAATCTTCTGCATCAAAATCTTCAACTATTGTTGTAGGATCAAGAGTATATGCATTATTTTTTGTTGGAGTTTCATCTAAAATTTTTGATATTTGTTCCGATAAATTAAATATTTTTGTTATTCCTTCACTATCATTATCTGATTTTACTGCTACTAATAACTCAAATTCTCTTCTTTTAAAATATCCCTGTCTTTTAGATTTACCTGGCCTTATTAATATAAAAGGAAAAATACTATCGCTTTTCCCTTTTTCTACTAATCCTGGTTCTGGAATAAATATCTCATAAAAATTTAAAGAAGGATCATTTATTTTTTCTTTTAAATGCTTTAATATCTCTTTTTGCATTAGTATTTCTCTAGACATTTTGCATCTCCTTTTCCATTAATTTCTTTAAAGTTTCATTAAAAATTTGATTTGCTTTATTCATAATTTTTTCATCAACTTCTTTTACTGACATTTGAAACATAGAAGGAGATTTAACTTTTGTAATATGATTTCTTTCTCTATTTCTAATAAATAGCCCTAATTTGCTTGTATTACTCTTGTAATAAGCCCAGAATAATGTTTTCATTTCCTTAGTTCCATTTTTCTTTTTTACACTTGCAAGTAGCTTACTTTCACTTCTTCCTGGAGTCATTAAAGATACATAGAAATCACTTATAGCATTTCTCTTTGTATAAGCTAGTATTGACTTTTCATTACCCTTTTTAGAGGTCTTTAAACCGTCATTAACTAACTTATCATAAATTTCATAATCATCTTTAACTCTAGTTTTTATTTGAGATCTAACATAAGTTATCGCTTTGCTTAAAGCTTTATTTATTAACTTATTTATTTTCCCTGATTCTTTTCCAAAGAATACTTTTAAATTTTTAAGAACCTCATCTTCTATTTCAAGTGATATCATGTTGCTTTTCTCCCTAAAATTATTGTTGTAGTAAAATCTCCAACAGTTGCTTTTTTTATATAATAAGTTTCTCCATTAACTTTTACTTTTATTCCTATATTAATTTTATAGTTTTCAAATACTGTGTTATTAAGCCCTAATATAACTCCTTCTTTAGGTAGATCTTTATAAGAGAGTCTTGGATTAACCCAAGTACTCTCTATATTTGTTAATGTACCCTTTGTTTTAAAGATTAAATCTTTTGAAAACTCCAGGATTATATTCTCTGCAAACTCATTTATATTTAAAAAAACTTTATCAATATCTTCCTTAACTAAATCTTTAAATGTCTTCA
>NZ_CAMQYW010000228.1 GCF_947039425.1 uncultured Cetobacterium sp.
TTCATTTCCCATAGCTATCCTTTTTGCGATAAATTCCTTACCCATTTTCTGTATGTTATCCACTTTTTTAGCACCAAGTTTAGCTCTCAATTCTTCTGATTTAAGTTCATATTTATTATCAAAGGCATCTTCCAATATATTCATATCTATCCTATACCTTTCAGAAACTTTATTTAAAAACTCACCTCTGTAAGCAAAGTCAGCTCTTTCACTTTGGAATGCTTGTATATAACCTCTTAGATTTGCCATATTTGATATTCCAGCAGCAGCTCCCAATGTTGCATAAGTTTGAGATTTAAACTTCCTAAACTCATGGTTATTCAAAAGTTCTTCGTATGTAATAGCTTTAGATTTATAAGATTTTATTAAATTCTTAACTTCTCCAATATCATACTCAGAGTTAGGATCATTTTGTATCATCAATTCTCCAAATAAGTATAATCCTTTGAAAGCTTCAAAATCAATAAGTCCACTACCTTTTTTACTTGCCATTTTATTGAATAGTTTAGTTTCCACCTTCTCAACTTCTTTATTGTATTTGTTCTTGAATTTTAAATATTTTTTTATTTCTTTAGAATCTACATTTGCTTTAGTTAGCAATGAAATATATTCTTCAGCACCGTGGTCAAAACTTTTTAAAAATATATCCTTGTCTAATTTAGCTACAGCAACTTCATCTATAACTGTTTCTAATCCTTTATTTACTTTAGTGAATTCTTCATTGAATTTAAGTAGTCTATCCGCAAACTTTATAAGATCTGTTTTATTGTTTTTTATAAATATTTTATCAAACATAGAAACCATGTTATTGTTTAATTTTTCTGAATGCACACCTAAGAGATTATTTATAAATAATTTAGAACCTTCTAGTCCTCCTAGAGTTAATCCATGCTTTGCTGATATAGCTGACTCAATCATATTGTCATAAAAAATATCTGAAGCTCCAATATAATATTCTTGTTTCCTCACCATTTCTTTCAGTGCTTTAATTTCAAGCCCTTCTCTTCCTGCTCTAGTTCCTATTTTTTCCATAAGATTATCTGCATTTATTTTGAATACCTCAACACCACTAAGTCTTAATCTAGTAGCATAACTATGAGTAGAACCAGTATTTCTAATTCCTGTTAATGCATCAAAAATTCCCATAGAACTTTTTTTAGAATAGAACTTATCAAAGTCACCTAGTTTTAAAAATTTATCTGCTACCTTGTGAGATTTATTAAAAATTTCTTCATAAGTTCCTTCATCACCTTTAGCTATATTGAACAATGCAGTAGCACTTATTATATCCATTCCCTGGATTTTTTCTTTAAATAATTTTTTATCAGTAATTCCATTTCTCAGCATATCAACAACTTCATAAGAATTTTTAATGTTTTCTCTAGCATACTTACTTCCTAAAGTTATTGTTCTTTTCGTTACATCACCATTAACTCCAACTACATCTGCATAATTTTTGTTACTGGCCATCTTAATAACTGATTCTAGCTTATCTATATTCTCATTGGATAAAACCTTAGTATCTGTTCCAAACTCTTCTAATCCAGCCATCATGTGATAAACATATCCATAATGTTTAGCTAATTCTTTATAAGCTCTTCCTTCAACTGAGAAGTTATAATTTTTAAATAATTTATATCTCATCTTCAATTGTTCTTCTGATATACCAAGAGTTTTCTTGATTAGTGACAATGGATTTTTTACTTTTGTTAAATCAACCATTTCACCTTTATCATTTATAAAATCACCAGTGAACTCAGTAAATTTACCTTTAGTTTCATCCCATTTACCTAACAAATCATTTTTTAATTGATATTCTAAAAACATTGTTGATTTAGTTTTATTGCTTACTTTTTTATCTGTTATAAAATCTAAAACTGCTTGTGTTACTTTATCTCCGTCATGCTTTATTTGTTTTATCAAATATCGGACCATCTCTTCATCTGAATCACCCGACACGCGTGTCGGAAGAAACTAAGAGTACTGCACTTCCCAAATAGCCTTCCAACTATCCAGTATTTACTAATAATATTCAAATATTACTTTCTATGGCCTCTACACCTTCCTACGCTAAATATCTAGGCTTGGCACGGGATTGTCTTCGATTATATCTCACGACGAATGTCCAATTCCCCCGTTAGCGTTATCATTAATAAGTTATTTCCTACTTAATGCTTTAAGCTGATAAGACACCGATTGTTAATCGTTCACAGTATTTTTTTCCATAAATTTCTTTATGGGGAGACCACTGATCTCCTCTACGGAATAACATAGTTTTCTTTCCAAGTATGATTACACCTGCTTGATTTTTTTCTTCAGATAAAAATGTTAATGAAGCTCTTGCAAATTTATTATTTAAATTTTTATTCTTGGTATCCAACACTATTGTTTGAACTCCACCAAAATGATTAATAGTTTGTTGAGGATGTCTTGCAAAGAATGACATTTCTCTTGAATAACCAGTTTCATTTATACTTTTACCAGTAAACATATCTTTGTATTCAAATTCTTTATCTCTAAATGAACCCATATATTTTTTAGAAGTTATTGTTATCTCTGAAGTGTTTGCTAAATTTTTACTAAATAACTCTTTAGCTTTTTTCATTCCTTCCTCAAATTCATTTCCTGTTTTACCTTCAAGAGTTTCTATAATACTAACTCCATCACTTTGAAACAACTTGTCATTAACAAGCTTGAATCCTAAGAAATCACCAAGTTCATCAGCATTCTTTTTCAACTCATCAATAGTCTTAACATTATCAAACATCAAGTTTTCTATTTTGTTCATCATATTAGAACCTTCTATTGGATTTGCTGTAAATGAACTCTTTATTTCAAATTTTTGCAATTTAGTTAATGATCCTTTCTTAGAATGTATCTTAGAAGCTTCATCAGGAGTCCTCAAATACTCTCTAAGCAAGTTCAATGAATTTTTATTAGTGTTTCCGCCCTCTTCTTTTGCCAAGTCCTCAAATGTCTTGTTGTCAGATAATGTAGCTCCATTTAAAACTACATCTCTTATACCTGATTTAATTTTTTTAGCTATGCCTTCTTGTGATAAAAATTTGTAAATCTTTTCATCATTATCTTTTATCTTTTTAGCACGTTCAGATATTTTGTCATCTATAGCTTTCATTCTTTTTTCCATTTCAAAATCACTAGCTTTAATCTTATTCATATTCTTTTGTAGAAAAACATTGGCAGAAACTTTTTCA
>NZ_CAMQYW010000229.1 GCF_947039425.1 uncultured Cetobacterium sp.
CTTTCATACCAGGCAAATCTTTAGTGCAATTCAAAGCTATATCTCTTGAAAAAGAAGTGGCTATCATTACTGGAAAAACATCTCTCCTAGTAGAAAAAAGATCTAAAGAACTTGGAATCAAAGAGATTCATCAAGGAATTAAAGATAAGGTTGGAGTTCTAAATAATATTTTAGAAAAATATAATATTGATTATTCCAATGTTGCATATATGGGTGATGATCTTATTGATCTAGCCGTAATGAAAAAGTGTAAATTAACAGGTTGCCCAAAAGATTCAGTTGATGAAATTTTAAATATTTCTAATTTTATTTCTACTAAAAATGGTGGAGATGGTGCTGTTAGAGAATTTATTGAATATATTTTAAAATCTGAAAATCTCTGGGAACAAATTATTAATAATTTTTCGCCTACAAATCAATAATCAATTATTTTAGAGCTCTTTTTTAGAGTTCTTTTTTTCTTTGTAAAAAATTCCACTTAAATAAGATGTCACTGGAACTGCAACTAAAATCCCTATACTCCCTGCAAAAGCTCTTAAAATATCAGAAGCAACAGATTCAAAATTTAAAATTCTTATTAATGGAAATTGATTTTTTTGTAAATATATAAACAATATTGAAAGCAATCCACTTCCAATATAAGCTAAAATAAGAGTATTTACCATTGTTCCTATTATATCTCCACCTATCCTCATCCCAGCATTAAAAAGCTCTTTCTTAGTTATGTCCTCATTACTCATTTTCAATTCTGTTAAAGCTGATGATATTGACATAGAAACATCCATTACTGCTCCCATACTTCCCAGTATTACTCCTGCCGACACAAGTTCTTTAATCTTTATTCCTTTAAGTAAAGAGATATAATTTAAAGATTCAACAGTACTAAACCCTGTAAAAGACATTTTATATGAAAAATACATTGATATTCCACCTGCAAAAACCACTCCTGCAACTGCCCCTAAAATAGCCACTATTCCTTTTTTTGAAAACCCAGTCATTATAAAAATAGTTGTTCCAGAAGAAAGTAAAGCACAAAATGTTGATACCCCTATTGGAGAGTATCCCTTTGCAATTCCTGGCAAAAATATATAATATATAATACCTATAACCACTGATAAAGATATAATTGCTCTCACTCCTTTCAGCTTAGCTATTAGTATTGTTAAAAACACAAACAATCCCACTAGTATTATTTGCGGTCCTCTTTTATCAGCATCAGTTATGTAATACTTAACACCATCCAAATCGTAATTATCTTTATATAAAACAATTTCTTCTCCATCTCTCAATTGAATATTATAAGCACTCTCCTTATAAATTGGAAACTCCACTGTAATTATTTTATTTTTGTCACTTCCTTGTAATATTTCAACTTGATAATTTCTTATTTCTTTAACTTCTTCTTCAGAATCATCAATATTTTTATTTATACTTTCTAATTTTATTATTTTTCCTTTTAAATATTCCTCAGAATTATTATTTTCTCCAAAAGATATTGAAAATATCATTATAAATAATACTACCAATTTTTTCAACATAACCCCCCACTTTTTTATTTTATAAAAAAAGACGAGGATAATTTCCTCGTCTAATTAATTACTTTCTTATTCCTAACTTAGCAATAAGAGCTCTATATCCTTCGATATCTTTTGAAGTTAAGTAGCTTAAAAGTCTCTTTCTTTTTCCAACCATTTTAAGTAATCCTAATCTTGAGTGGAAATCCTTCTTGTGAGTTCTTAAGTGATCTGTTAAGTGATTAATTTTAGCAGTTAAGATTGCGATTTGAACCTCAGTTGATCCTGTATCTTTTCCATCTTTTCCGTATGCTGCAACTATTTCTTCTTTGTTTATAGCCATTGTTATGCCTCCTAATAATTAAAATATCCTAGCCAAGGTTTACGGGGCTTAATCGTAAATCCTAGCAAAGATTCTCTATTATTCTAACATAATTAGTTAGAATAGTAAAGTTTTTTTAGTTTTTGTCTTCTTCTTCTTTAGTTTCTTTTTCAATTTCTTTTATTTCTTCATCTGCTATTATTTGAGGTGCTTCACTTACAAGCTCAACAGCAACTTCCTCTTTTTCTTTTTTGCTTTCAGCTTCTGCTAATTTAGCATTTTCTTGAGCTTTTAATCTTTCAGGAACTTCACCTTTTAACATTTGATCTAACTCATCACCTGTTATTGTTTCAAGCTCTAACAGCGTTTGAGTTATTGTTTCTAACGTTTCTCTATTTGTTGTTAAAATCTCTTTTGCTTTATCATAAGCAGTTGTTACCATCAATCTTATTTCATCATCTATCTCTTTAGCAGTTGTTTCTCCATAAAGCTTTTGTTGGAACATATCTCCTTCACGAGTGCTATCAAGTAAGATCGGTCCAAATTTACTACTCATACCATATTTAGTTACCATAGCATGAGCTATTGCTGTAGCTCTTTCTATATCATTACTAGCTCCCGTTGTTATATCTCCAAATACCACTTCTTCTGAAGCTCTTCCACCTAATAATGTTATTAATTCCGATAAAAACTCATTTTTAGATTTTAAATATCTATCTTCTGTTGGTAAAGTCATTGTATATCCAAGAGCTGCCATTCCTCTAGGTATAATTGTTACTTTATGTACAGGCTCTGTATGAGGGGATAATCTTTGCGTCATAGCATGTCCTACTTCATGGTAAGCAACTATTACTCTTTCTTTTTGAACAGCCATTCTCGACTTTCTCTCAGGTCCTATTGTTACTTTCTCAGAAGCTTCTTCTAAGTCAGCCATAGAAATACAATGTCTTCCTTCTCTTGCAGCAAGTATTGCAGCCTCGTTAAGCAAGTTAGCTATGTCTGCTCCAACAAATCCCGGAGTTTTTCTTGCAACTATATTAAAGTCAACATCATCTGCAAACTTTTTATTTCTTGCATGTACTTTTAATATCTCTTCTCTTCCATGAATATCTGGTCTATCAACAACAACTTGTCTATCAAATCTTCCTGGTCTCATTAGAGCTTTATCTAAAATTTCTGGTCTATTTGTTGCTGCTAAAACAATAATTGTTTCTTCACTTCCAAAACCATCCATTTCTACTAGAAGTTGATTTAGAGTTTGCTCTCTCTCATCATTTCCTCCACCTTGTCCACTTCCTCTTTTTCTACCAACTGCATCAATCTCATCTATAAATATTATACATGGTGAGTTTTTTCTTGCTTTAGTAAATAAATCTCT
>NZ_CAMQYW010000230.1 GCF_947039425.1 uncultured Cetobacterium sp.
TATTATTATAACATAAAAAAGCAATGGACAGTACTATCCATTGCTTTTCTTATTTAGTTTCCTTCTTCACATAAGAAGGGAACTAATTCCCCCTAAATCTTTTATATGAACTATATATCCCCCCGGACATATTATTATTATATATGAACTTTTAATAAAAGTCAATATTTTTTGTTTGTTTTTTTACAATAAAATTGTTTTTCAGTTCCATTTGTCCTAAAAAAGAATAGAAAACAGAAAAAATTAAGACTTTTTTATTTTTAGAGATTGCGTGAAATATTTATTTTATTCAACAAACTATTTCTAAAAATAAGTTATCTTGTTTTTTCCTGTATTTTTAGAAAAATAGAGTAATTTATCACAAGTTTTATATGTATTTTCATTACTATTTGAAAACCCTCCACTTATAGTAACTTTTTCTATTCTATTCCATTTATTTTTTTCTATACTTTTTCTAATATTTTCTGATTCTTCTTTGGAATTCACAAAATTAATATTTTCAAAAATAACTATAAATTCTTCTCCTCCAACTCTATAAGTTGTAATATTATTGCTGTTTCTAGTATTTAATATTTGACCTATTCTTTCTAGAACTTCATCCCCTATTAAATGGCCATAATTGTCATTAATCTTTTTAAAATTATCAATATCAAATAAAAACATATAATATTTTTTATTCTTTAGTCTTTTTATTTTTTTATCAAAACTTTTTCTATTTTTTAATTTTGTTAATCCATCTATTTCTGATTCTATTTTTAACTTAGAATTTACAAACAAGGATAACCCAATTATTAATAATATTATTATTGATAGCATTATTAAATTTTTATATAAAACTCTATTCTCTTTATCTATAAAATCTTTTTCTATTGATTCTATTAAAAATAAAGTGATTATTTTATTATTTGAATCATTTAATTTAGTCGTTACCATATCATTTCTTTCTTTTAATGATTTATACTTTTTTAAATTGTTATTTTTATAATAATATTTAAAAAGCATATCATATGCTTTCTTAGAAAAAAAATAATCAAAATTAGAATCTTCTTCTATATATTTAAATATTTTTTTTTCTGAAAACTTTTTAAAATTATATTTTAAATTATAATTTTCTAAACTTAATATATAATGATCTCTTATTCCTACAAAATATATTTTATTTAATTTATTTAAATAGTATTTTGCATTATTTAAATAAATTAATGCCTTTTTTTTATTATTTAAATCTAATTGTAAATCTGCATTTAATAAATTTTTAAATATTAAAATATTAAATTTATATTGAGATTTTTCATTTTTAAATAAAACATCTAAATTATTAAGATATATCTTTACATTTTTATAATCTTTTATATCTAAATAATTCTCAATTAAATGTAAATAAACCAAAATAGTAACTCTATTTTTAAATTCATACATATTTTTTTCTTTTTTTACTTCTAACAATAATTTAATTGCTGATTCTTTTCCATTCAAACCACTTAATATTGATGCTAGTGCTATTTTAGCTCTATCTATATCATATTGAGATTTTAACAATGTTGCTAACTTTAAATACTCTATAGTATATTTTATAGAGTTTAAAATATTAATCGATGAACTATTTAAAATTCTTAACTTATTTAATATATATAATTTTTCTCTAGAATCTAAATATTCACTTTGTAAAAGCTCTTTTAATATAAAATTAGGAACTTTATAATCTGTTGTTTTATCAAATAAAACTCTATTTTTTTCCACAATTGACATATATAACTCTGGATATTTTGGAGGAGCTATTTTTTTAAAATCATCTAATAATTTAACTTCTATTTTAGATAAATCTTTAGTATTAAATTTTGAACTTGTTTTAAAAAGTGGATCATTTATAAAATATCTATTTTTATTAAATAAATTATTTTTAATTAAATATATAAAAATACCAAATATTAAAAATAATAAAATTATATTTATAATATACTGCTTTTTTCTATTGTAAATCATAACAAAACTCCTTGTATTTATTAGTTATAATAATTACATAATATCATATGGTTTATTAAAGTTAAATAGATTTATATTTAAATATTCAACTTGACTTTTTGATAAAATAGGTATACATATTAGTTAAGGTTTATATTTAAATAGAAATTATTTTAGGAGGTTTTTTATGCAAACAAATTATCCATTTCAATTAAAATCTTTACCTTATGACTATTTTCAATTAGAGCCTTTTATAAGCAAAATGACTCTTGAATATCACCATGATAAACATTTACAAGCTTATACTGATAACTTAAATAAAGTTTTAAAAGAAATACCAGAATTACAAGAAACATCTCTTATTGATATTTTAAAAAATCTAAATAATATTCCTGAAAATTTTAAAACAGGTATTATTAATAATGGAGGTGGAGTTTTTAATCATAATTTTTACTTTGATCAATTATCACCTAGTGTAGATATGGATATTCCTGAGAGCTTAAAAACTAAGCTTATAAAAGATTTTTCTTCTGTTGAAAATTTTATAGAAGAACTTAAAAAAGCTGCTTTAGGATGTTTTGGTTCAGGTTGGGCATGGTTAGTGGAAGATAATAATAATAATTTACAAATTATTATAACTAAAAATCAAGATACTCCTTTTAAAGATAATTTAAAACCACTTTTAAATCTAGATGTTTGGGAACATGCTTATTATATAGATTACCAAAATAGAAGAGCAGCATATATTGATGCTTTCATACACATAATCAATTGGGATGTTGTTGCTAATAGATTATAAATCTAAAATAAGCTGTAGACAAATAACTGTCTACAGCTTTTTTTAATTATAAGCAATATCAATAATATTTAAATCTTCAATTTTTTCTACAAAAGTATATTCTGAATTTATATCTTTTATAATAAATATCTTTTCTTTAATTTGAGGTTTTCCAAAACTACTAAATGTTCTATATTTAATTTTTTGAGCATATATCTTATCTTCTAATTTCATAATTTTACTTGTTGTTATAATCTCTTTATTTTTTGTTGAAAAATAATCTCTCAATGCATAAGCACTACCATCAGTATATGATTGTTTTGGAGCACATAAACTTATAACAGATATTGATAAAAATATAATAGTCTTTTTCATAATAACCTCCTTAAATAGTATTTACAATATATATTACTACATAGTTAAGTATACTTTAAATATATATTATAAATGAAGGTTATTTT
>NZ_CAMQYW010000231.1 GCF_947039425.1 uncultured Cetobacterium sp.
TTGGTGTGGGTTATTACTAATGTTAATGGTGAGTCATACAATTGGTGGATCATTAATAACGGGAACTCTTTTACTTCCTATTATTACACTGGCAATTCCTAGAATTTCTATGTTAATTATTTATATTAAAAATATGGTTGAAGAAGAGATGAAAATGGATTATGTGAAAGCTTCAATTATACGTGGAAAAAGTAAAGTTTCAATTGTTGTTGGAGATGTTTTAAGAAATATAGCTTTACCTCTTGTTACAATAATATCTGGATTTTTTATAAAAGTATTGGTAGGTAGCGTTGTTATAGAAAGTTTATTTAATATTTCTGGTCTTGGAAATCTATTAATTTTAGCAGTTGAAAATAGAGATTATCCAATCGTTCAAGGGTTAATTCTTTATAGTAGTATAATCGTTGTTTTTATAAACTTTACAACAGACTTAATATATACGTATATAGACCCTAGAGTAAAAATAAAGTAGTGAGGATTAAAAATGAAAGACAAAGATATGAAATTAGTTATAGGCGGTGGAGTAATTGTTTTATTTCTTTTTTTATCTCTAGTAGCTGTGTTTTATACACCATATAATATTACTGAGATGAACATGAAATTAAAATTAGCTTCTCCATCTTTAAAACATATTTTCGGAACAGATAAGTTCGGAAGAGATATTTTTAGTAGAATTTTAGTAGGTGGGCAAGTTTCATTTTTTATAGGAATATCATCTATTGTTATTGGTTCTTTTTTAGGTAGTTTACTTGGTATGTTTTCAGGTTATGTTGGTGGATATATAGATGAAGTTATTATGAGAATTTCAGATGCTCTAATGGCTTTTCCAGGTATATTATTTGCATTAATGATAATATCTGTACTTGGACCAGGTATTACAAATTTAATAATAGTCATTGGAGTTATGAATATTCCTTATTTTATTAGATTAACAAGAAGTGAAACTTTAAAAGAAAAAGAAAAGAATTATATACTTTCGGCTAGAATAAGAGGAGTTAAAAGAAGAGAGATAATTTGGAACTATATATTTCCAAATATAAGAGGTAGAATTATAATTGCTATTTCCCTCTCCTTTGGTGTGGCTATTTTAACAGAAGCATCTTTAAGTTATTTAGGACTAGGTGTTCAAGCTCCTTATCCAAGTTGGGGATCAATGTTAAAAGAGTCTCAAATATATTTTCTAAGAGCTCCTTGGTATGTTATTTTTCCAGGACTGTTTATAACATTAACTGTATTTTCTAGTAAGTTATTAGGAGAATACTTTAGAGAAAAGTATAATTCATAAAAAGAGGTAAAAAATGAAGTTGTTAGAAGTGAAGTCTTTAAATATATATTGTAATGATAAAAATAATATAAAACATTTAGTTAAAGGTTTAAGTTTTCATGTTAATAGAGGAGAGATATTTGGAATTGTAGGA
Source organism: uncultured Cetobacterium sp. (assembly GCF_947039425.1). Taxonomy (GTDB): domain Bacteria; phylum Fusobacteriota; class Fusobacteriia; order Fusobacteriales; family Fusobacteriaceae; genus Cetobacterium_A. Next base: position 1,419 of record NZ_CAMQYW010000231.1, read on the forward strand.
GAGTCTGGATGTGGAAAAAGTTTAACATCTAAAAGTATATTGAGAGTTTTAGAAAAACACTTTTTAATTACAGGGGAAGTTGAATTTGAACATGAAAATATACTTGAATTTTCTGAAAAGAAAATATCCTCATTAAGAGGAAATAAAATAAGTATGATACTACAAGATTCATCAGGTTCTCTAAACCCTTTAAAAAAGATAGGTAAGCAAATAGAAGAGTGTTTACTTATTCATAGAAAAAATTTAAGTAAATGTGAAAGAATGAAAGTTATAAATGATATTTTAGAAGAGTGCGAGTTAGCTCATTTGGAAAATATACTAAATAGATATCCGCATGAGCTCTCAGGAGGTCAAAGACAGAGAGTTGTTATAGCAATGGCTGTTATATGTGAGCCATCTCTTGTTATATGCGATGAGTGTACTACAGCCCTCGATTTAAGAATTCAATTAAAAGTAGTTAGACTTTTAAAAAAGATGAATAAAGATAAAAATATGACGATAATATTTGTTTCTCATGATATGGCTCTAATTGATTCATTATGTGACAGAGTTATGGTTATGTATGGTGGTGAGAAAGTAGAGATTGTTGAAAATGGTCTTGTTAATGCTAAAGATAAATATACACAAACACTTTATAATATGATTTTTAGTATGGAAGATAAAAACAAATCACTTCCTACATTGGAAAAAAGAGGTGTCCATAATGCTACTAGAGGTTAAGAATTTAAATAAAACATTTAAAGATGGTAAAAAAGTTATAAAAAATGTTTCTTTCTACATAGAGGAGGGAGAGATTTTTGGTTTAATTGGAGAATCTGGGTGTGGAAAATCAACTTTATCTAAAATTTTAACTGGACTTGATAAAAAGGATAGTGGAGAGATTAATTTTGATAATAGAAAACTAAAAAGTTTGAAATATGGTGTTCCAGGAGATATACAAATGGTATTTCAGGATCCAAATTCTTGTTTAAATCCAAAAAGAAAAATTTTATGGATTTTAGAGGAACCTTTTAGGGTTTTAAAAAAATATGATAGTATAAAAAACAAAGAAGATATTTTAAAAATGTTAGAGATATGTAGTTTACCTCTAGATATTCTAGATAAATATTCATATGAACTTTCTGGTGGACAAAAACAAAGAATTGCGATTATTTTATCTCTTTTAACAAAGAGTAAACTTTTAATTGCAGATGAATCTGTTTCTGCACTAGATTTATCTGTACAAGCAAATATATTAAATCTATTTAAAAAACTTCAAAAAGATTTAAAACTGTCATATTTATTTATATCTCATGACTTAAGAGTAGTTTATTATATGTGTGATAGAATAGCTGTTATGAAAAATGGAGAGATAATAGAGATGGGGAAAGCAGAAGAGATATTCTTCAACCCCAAAGAGAAATATACTAAAGAGTTATTAAAAGCTCTTCCTGATTCAAAGGATTTTAAAAAAATATTAAATGAATAAAAAAGCTGAAAAACTCAGCTTTTTTATTTTATAAAGAATAGAGTAGATTCATTTGAATAAGTGTTAGAATACTTATAACCACTTTCTTTAAAGTCTTTTATTTGATCTAAATTACAAATATTATTTTTTATTAAATAATTTAAAAGTAAACCTCTAGCCTTTTTGGCTTCTGTACTTATATTTTTTAAAGTATCATTTGAATTTTGTCTGAATTCAATATTAATAACCTTAATATTTTTATCAATTATTTTAGAGAACTCTTTAGAGGCTAAATTAAGATAAAAATCATTTGAATTTTCT
>NZ_CAMQYW010000232.1 GCF_947039425.1 uncultured Cetobacterium sp.
CTATAGATCAAGGAGACTTGGCTCTTGCTACTTTAAAAAGTATGGCTATTCCTACTTTTATTGAACCTATTCATGAAAATAAAAAATATTATGTTGATGGTGGAATAATTGATAACTTTCCAATTACTGAAGCTATCTCTTTAGGAGCTGATATTGTTATTGCTATTGATATTACTTCAGGTAATGACACTATAACTCACAAATCAAATATAGTTACTATAATTGATAAAATATCAACTTACACAGGTTCCCACTCTGCAGAATTTCAAAAACAAATAGCTAATGTTTTAATCACTCCCAATTTAAAAAACCACGATACTTTAGACTTTAATAATTTAGATAACTTAGTTTTATCTGGAAAAAAAGCTGCTAATAAACTTGAATTTGCATTAAAAAATCTAAAAGATAAAGAAAAATTTAATTTGATAAAAAGAAATGGAAGTAAATTAAAAGATGCTCCAAAAAAAATAAAAAATATTATTTTAAAAAATAATAAGATTTTAACAAAAGAACAGATAGAAATTTTAAAACCAGATAAAATTTTAATGAATCGACAAGATTTTAACTTATGGACAGAAAAAATATACACTTTAAACTTCATTAATAGGGTCTATTATCAAGTTCAAGATGAAACTATATCATTTACAGTGGAGGAGAACTCAAAAGCTAAATTAAACACTGGTATATCTTATATTTCAGAATATGGAGCTGCTCTTGGTGTTGCTGCCCAATTACCAAATTTCTTAGGACTTTGGAGTGAACATCACACTATTAAAGCTGAATTTTCAAAATATCCTAAAATTGCTTTAAAAAATTTAAATGAACATCTTTTTATGAATACTAATTTTATTATGTCTAGTGAAATTTCATATGGACAATATCCTTTTTTTATTTACGACAATCTGAAGAAAAAATCTACTTATGTTGGAGATCTTTTTAATAGCAATCTCTCTATAGGTACTGTTATATCCAATAATATTCTTTTAAAATATGAATTGGGATATAAAAATTTAAATATAGAATATGACTCTGGTCAAAGATTAAATTTTGTTAGAAGATTAAATGATTCTGAAAATTATATTACAAACACTCTTCTTTTTTATAGCAATACTCTAAATGATAAAATATATCCAAGCAATGGATATGAACTATCTTTAGAAGGATTTACAAGTAATTCAATAAATAATCATAAAAATCATCAAGGTTTTGCTTTTTCTGGAGATAACTATTTAACAATAACTAAAAATCTTTCTTTAGGTTTAAATTTTAATGGTGGAAAAATTTTAAATGACGATCATACAAATCCCTTAGAAACTTTTAATATTGGTGGTCTTAGAAATTTTCAACGAAAAAAAAATTATAGTTTTTATGGACTCCCTCTAATGGATCTTTATACTGATGAATTTATTATGGGAAGTATTGGTTTTCAATATTCTCTCCTTGAAAATTTATATTTAATTGGTAAATATAATATTTTAAATTATCATAAAATCTCTTTAATGAACAGTAAGGAGATTGAAAGTTGTAGTGAAAGTACTATACAAGGTTATGGTGGGGGTGTTGGTTGGAAAACTTTCTTTGGTCCAATAGAACTTATAATTAGTTCAAGTGACTATACCTCTTCACCCTTATATCAAGTGCAAATAGGATATACATTTTAGGAGGATCTTGTGCAAAATAAAAATGAATCTATATTTTTAACTCTTAGAACAGTTTCATATTTAGGAAATAAGTTTTTAAATTATTCTTTAGCTTTTTTTATTTTAGAAAAAACAGGCAAAACACTTGATTTAGCAATTCTTTTTGCTATGGGAGTTCTTCCTGAAATTTTATTCAATTTCATAGGTGGAATAACAGGAGATATTTTTAATAAAAAATATATAAACATATCTTGTGATTTTTTAAGAGCTTTTATTTTACTATTTTTTATTATTTTTGTAGAGTTAACAAATACTAATTTTATCTACTCAATATCTGTTTTAAAACTTATCTTATCTCTTGTTGGTATTTTTGTAGCGCCTGCTATTGATGGAATCATTCCAGAGATAATTTCAAAAGAAAATCTACTTAAATTTAATACTAAATATACAATTTACCTTGACGGTGTTGATATTATTTCACCTTTATTAGCTGGTTACCTATACATAAATTTTGGATTATATGTAATTTTAATAATAGATTTAATCTCCTTTATAATTTCAGGTATTTTATTTTCTTTTATTAAATTAAAAAAATCTATAATCGATTTTAAAATCAAAAATGAAAATCAAAGTTTTTTTATTACAAAAGATATTTTTTATCTCACAATAGAAAACTTTCTAGTTTCCATTGCAATTTATCCTATTTTAGATATTTATTTTATTCATTATTTTACAGAAACTCTTAATTTTTCTGATCTTAAATATGGTCAATATCAAAGTTTTTTATTTTTTATTTCTGTTTTAGTTACTATTCTAATTATGAAAAAAATAGAGATTATAAATAAAAATAAAATCTATTTTTTTCTTTCATGCATTCTTTTTTTACTAAGTTTTTTTAAAGTAAATATAATTATATACTCTCTATTTTTCATCATCTTAGATAATATTGGAAAAATATTAAAAATAAAATTTGAAACAAAACTACAACATATATCTCCTTTAAATAATTTTGCTAAAATAAGTTCAGTCTACTGGACATTTACTATTTTAGGAATGATGTTAGGAAATTTTTTACTATCTAGTTTTATTGATAAAAACTTAAATTCAAATTATTATATTTTCTTATCTATTTTTTTATTTTTAATAGCTTTTCTATTTAGAAAAACAACATAAAAAAGGAGTAAATTAAGTTATTTACTCCTTTTCAGTAATTTAATTTGGTAATTAAAGTGAATCATATTCTATTTTTTGTTTAGAATGAATTTTTAAATTTTTAAATAAATTATGTTTAAATAAATTAGAAATAATAAGGCCACCTAAACATCCACCAAGCATTGAGAAAAATAAACAAATAACAACAGTAGTTGGAGAATTGAAAGCGAATGGAGTTATGAATCCTGGTACAGGTGAGGCTGTTCCTGGAGCATTAGAAATAATAGAGAAGTAAGCTGCTGGAATACCAGCTAAAGCACCACCTAAAAAGATCGGAAGAGCGTCGTGTAGGGAAAGAGTGTACGTCCTGGTGTAGA
>NZ_CAMQYW010000233.1 GCF_947039425.1 uncultured Cetobacterium sp.
TTAAAAAAGATTAGTTTTCATTTGGGAAAATTCATCTTTTTTTAATTCTACCAGCTTCCGCCGCCGCCGCCTCCAGCTCCACCACCAGAAGAACCTCCTCCCATAGAGGAACCTCCTCCTCCAAAGTTAGTTGGTGCCTTTGGTGCAGATAGCATACTATCATTTAGTGCTGAAAAAGAGTTATTAAAGCTTCCCATAAATAGTGCTAAAGTAAATATACTCATAGAGTTTGAGTAGTACCAAGTTGGTGGCTCCACTGCTAAATCTTTAAATTTATCAGCCCACATATCACTTACCCCTAAAACTATTGTATATGGTAAAATATCATAAAAATAACTTGGATTCTCCTTAAGTAACATCTCAAGTTTTTTCTTTTCTGTTGTTTCTAAAAATCTCTTAAACCCTCTCACTCTACCAAGTATCATATTCCCATACTCAGTTTTCTCCTTTATCTGTCCACCTATAATCATTGTAATTATAACAGAAAGAGCTGTTCCTCCTATTACACTAATAAGTAAAGAACTACTATATATTCCTACAAAATTTATATACAGAAAAGCTCCCATTACAGGTAGTGCTACAAAGGTCTTTACAGTGTTTCCACATCTTATACTTTTAGAAGTATAAAGTCTTCTGTGATCAAGAGCTAAGTCAACCTCAAATATCTCTCCAGCCTTTTCTATATGTTTATAAAATACCTCTCTCAAATCATCTGTATCTATACTTTCTCCATCACCATATAAAAATAGACTATTAAAAAGATACTTTTCAAACTCATTTTCTGTTACAAGTTCATTTTTAAGTTTTTTTATAATAAATCTCTTATCTATATCATGTATCTCAAGGTATCCCTTACTTGCCCAGTAAAATATTAAACTTGTTAAATCCTTAGCATCTGTTCTTCCATCAATATAGTATCCAACCTCAGTAGGTGTTAGATTATCTGGTGGATAAAACTCCACTGTATCTATTACTTTTTTACTATCTTTAAACTTTCTATAAGTTAAATATGCCCCTAAGGGTACTGAAAGTAAAAGTAAAAAAAGTAGTCCTGTAAAGGCATATATTTTAATTTTAACAGAGGTCATATTAAAATACCCCTCAGGTAGTGGAAGGGCTAAAGTTACACTCTCCTTCGGTCCTAAAACTCTTGTTGTGTATCCTTTTATTGTATTACCTTCTACCCAGCACTTTACACCATGTGTACTTACACTTCCTCTGTATCCACTTGTAAAGTTTATCTTATCTGTATTAAAGCTCTTAGGTAAAGTTATAGAGAACTCTAATTTTTTAATATTTGTATCCCAGTCATTTCCAACTAAGTTATAGTATACCTCATCATATTTTGAGTTTCTATCATATCCCATATTATATGTATAGTTTATAATATAGTTTTTTATCCCTGTTAAGTATCTATCCTTATCTCCTAAACGAAGGTATATATAATCTCCCTCATCCTTAGCATAAGTTTTAGCATTGATTTTAATATCTGATACTTTAATATGTCTACCGTTAAACTTTTCTGGAATAACTCTGTATATCCCTCTTCTAGGCTCTAAAAAGTCAACTTTAATACTCTCTTTAACTGTATATACGTTCTTGTCATTTATCCCTATATTTACCTTATAGTTATCTATTACATATCCACTATCCATGGAAAAAACTAAAGAGCATATAAGGAAAAATAGACTAAAACTCCACTTTAACATTTTGTTTTTCCTCTTCATTTTCAACCTTAAAGAATGGGTATTTTTTAAATCCAAAGTTATTAGCTATTAATACACTTGGAAAAGTTTCACACATAGTGTTATACTCTCTAACTGAACCGTTATAGTATTTTCTAGCTTGTAAAATATCTGTTTCAATCTCTTGAAGCTGATTTTGTAAATTCATAAAATTAGTATTAGCCTTTAAATCTGGATAAGCCTCTGTTACAGCAAATAAACGTCCAAGAGCTCCTGTTATCATATTTTCACTTTCAACTTTCTCATCAATTGACCCAGCACTCATATATTTGTTTCTAGCTTCTATAATCCCCTTTAAAGCAGAACCTTCATAATCTTTATACCCTTTAACTGTAGCAACTAAGTTTGGTATTAAGTCATATCTTTTTTTAAGATAAGCATCTATTGTAGAAAAAGCCTCCTCAACAAAATTTCTCTCTTTAACAAGTTTATTATACATTCCAATTACAATCATAACTAAAAGTACAATTAAAACTAAAATAATAATTCCAATTATCATAATATCCTCCTAAAAAACTATTTTAAAATAATATATGGTAATTATACTCTATTTTTAAAGATTTTTCATTTTATATATAATTAGATCATTAAACTTTTTCTTTAAAATATCTCTTATCTCTTTACTTTCATCACTATATGACTCACTATCCCCTTTAATTACACTTTTAACTGTATAGTTTTCACTAAAATCAAAAGTTCTAATATTATAAAGATTAAAGTTATTATATATTTTATATGTTCCATTTACTGTTAATCTTTTTTTATCTAAAAATATTTGGCTGTTGTCAAAGCCCTTTTCCTCTTTTCTTTCAATATCAGTTACATAGATATTATCAAAATATACCTCTATATAGTAATCATTTTTACTATATCTTTGTGGTCTTCTAAATCCTCTAAAGTATGTATAGTTTCCTAAATCTCTATTTAAGTTACTATTAGCTGTTTCAATAAATATATTATTAGCCATTCTTTCAAGTCTTGAATAGTATCTAGTATTAGTATTTATATATATATTTCTACTTACCTCTTGTTGCAGTTTTTTTATTGTATTTTCTATAACTCCACTTCTTATATATGTATTCATTCCTCTATAAAAAGATATTCTATTTATCTTTTCATTTCTAGAAAACAAAGTTTTCTTATTCTTTAAAACATATTTATCAAAGGCTCTTGATATTTTTTCTTTAGATACTCTATAATCACTATAATCTATATTTATTCCAACTGGTTTATCTCTTAGTTTAAAATACTCCTCCACTGTATATAGATACAGTTTTAAAGAGTTTATATCTCTTTCACTTAAATCTCTTTTTAAAAGAGTCTCATTTTTTATTTTTGTTATTTCTCTATACTGTTTATTAAACTGATTTATACCTACAACTGACTGTGGTACATAGTTTAAACCATCTATTAACTCT
>NZ_CAMQYW010000234.1 GCF_947039425.1 uncultured Cetobacterium sp.
AGATAAAACTGCTAAAAGCCAAAGAAGAATACCTGTATTTCCACTTTCACTAGCATCTCCAACCACCTTCACTATTCCCACAGGTCCACTTATATCTTTTGCTTTCACCTTACCAGTAACTAACATCTTTACTCCTTGAAGTGTCTCTTTAAAAATACCTGTATATATTTTAAAAGAGTTTTTCATTCCATCTACAAATCCAAATCTTTCAAAAGTATACTGAGGAATAATACCTATTATTGCTGGTTTTCCCTTTTCAACTACAGTTAAAGGTAAATTTACATTTAATAATTTACTATCTCTTTTAATCTCTAAGCTCAACACTTCATTATCCTTTGATGTTTCTTTTATTACTTTACTAATTTGTGTCCAATCTTTTATTTCAATACCGTTTATTTTTTCTATTGTATCATTTATTTCTAACACATTATATGCCTGAGTATTTTTTAAAATATTTCCAACAACAGGATTTTGATTTTGAATAGGTTCTCCACTACTAAAAGTCATTCCTATAATGACAATAAGAGCTAATATAAAATTCATAAATACTCCAGCAAAAAGAACAACGAATCTCGATATTGCTGATTGAGAATTAAATCCATTTTCTACTTTATTCTCTACTTCCATACCTTCTATATTTACATATCCACCTATTGGAATTATTCTTATTGAATATGTAGTTTTACCTGTATAATATGAATATAGTTCTGGCCCCATTCCTATTGAAAATTCTGCTACTGGCATTTTGAAAAATCTTGCTGCTAAAAAATGTCCTAACTCATGTATTAAAATAATCACACCTAGCAATAATAAAGCTATTATTATATTCATTGTTCCTCCTAGTATTATATATCTTTAACTAAAGTAAATACTTCATCTGATATATCGTTTATTGTTTTTAATTTTTTATTTTCCACGCACTTCACTTCTAACCAATTATATTTTTCTGATATTTCACAAGCATTTTTATATGATTTTTCTAAGTAAGCTACATTGTTTTCATGAATATCTTTTTTTGATTCACCAGTTATTTTATTTTTTCTTTCTGCCATAAGCTCTTGAGCTGTTTCTGTTGGCATATTTAAAAATATAACTACATCTGGTCTAGGTATTTTCATTTTTTCATATTCCAAATCTTCTAACCATGATAAATAACTATTTTTTTCATCTATATCATCTATTTTAGAAGCTTGATGAACCATATTAGAAGTTACATATCTATCTGTTATTATTATTCCACCTTCATTATAAAAATCTCCCCAATCTTTTTTATAAGAAGCATATCTATCAATAGCATACATTGTTGATGCTGGATATGGATTAACTTTTTCAGCATCCATTCCAAACTCTCCAGCTAAATACATTTTCACTGGCATACATGCTGGGCTTTCATAATTTGGAAAAGATATCTTTCTAACTTTTTTCCCTTCTTTTTCAAGTCTTTCTGTTAACAGTTTTGTTTGTGTCTCTTTACCACTTGAATCTGTTCCTTCTATTACTATTAATTTTCCTAATTTAATTTCTTCCATAATTTTCATAAACCCACTTTCTTGTTTCACTATCTACATTTTTTATTATTTCTAAGTTATTTATATCTTTAACCATATGATTTTCCATAGCCTTCTCTATTATCTCATAAATTTCTAAAAATTTTATTTTTTTATTTAAAAATAGTTCAACAGCTACTTCATTTGCCGAATTAAATACACACGGCATAGTTTTTCCAATTTTTCCAGCTTTAAAAGCTAACTCTACACCCTTAAATACCTCATTATCAACTTGATCAAATGTCAACTCTTTAAGAAGTTTTAAATTTAATTTATCTAGTACAATATTGCTCTCTCTATTTGGATATGTAAATGCATATTGTATTGGTAACTTCATATCTGGTGCACCTAATTGAGCTATTATAGCAGAATCTTTAAATTCCACCATTGAATGTATAACACTTTGAGGATGAACTAAAACTTCTATATCGTCATAATCTATTCCAAATAACATATGAGCTTCAATAACTTCTAATCCTTTATTTACAAGTGTAGAAGAATCAACTGTTATCTTCCTTCCCATTGACCAATTTGGATGTTTTAATGCATCTTCCACTGTTACATTTTTTAATTCTTCTAATTTTTTTCCTCTAAATGTTCCTCCGCTAGCAGTAACTATTAGTTTACTTATCTCTTTTCTCTTACTTCCTTGCATACTTTGAAACAAAGCTGAGTGTTCACTATCAACTGGAATTATTTCAGCTTCAGGATATTCTATAAGTAATTTGTTAATATACTCTCCAGCAGCTACCATTGTCTCTTTATTAGCAAGTGCTATTCTTTTCCCAAGTTTTATAGCCTCAACTGTTGTTTCTATTCCAACAGCACCGCTCACAGCTGTTAATACAATATCTGCTTCCTCTATTTGGCCCATTTTCTTTAGACCATCTTCTCCGAAGTATACTATTTTATCAGAAAATTTTTCTTGCAATACTTTTGCGTCACTTTCTTTTCCAATACATATATATTTAGGATTAAAATTTTCAACTTGCTCAATTAATAATAATAAATTTGAATAACCAGATATTCCTATCACTTTAAACTCATCTTTTTTCTCATTAATTACTTTTAGTGCATTTGTACCAATGCTTCCTGTAGATCCTAAAACTGTTATTCTTTTCATTCTTTTCTCCCTTCACAACTTTATTCCTAAAAAAAAGGTAGCTTTTAGGCTACCAGTTTCAACTTATAAAAAATTTTAAGACATAATAAACCGTTGGAACAACAAATAACATACTATCAAATCTGTCTAATATTCCTCCATGCTCACCTAATAATTTTCCTGAGTCTTTTATTTTAAACTCTCTTTTAAACATAGATTCTCCCAAATCACCAATTTGAGCTATTAAACTAATTAATATTCCAAAAAATAGAACTACTGCCGTACTTGTTCCTTGACTAAATAGTTGAAAATAATTATTTATTAAATAAATTGTTAATACTGTAAATGCTATTCCACCAATAGAGCCCTCTATTGATTTTTTAGGACTTATAGTGCTAAACCCTTGTTTGAAAATTTTTCTTCCTATTCCCATTCCTACAAAGTATGCAAATGAATCACAAACCCAAACTAATATTTGAATACTTAATAACCACATACCACCTTTTGGTAAA
>NZ_CAMQYW010000235.1 GCF_947039425.1 uncultured Cetobacterium sp.
AATCCATCCTTTGTTGTTTGAGTAGTTTTAAAATTTGGGAATCCTGTTATTATTGATAATAATCCCATTACTATCATAAGCATTGAATACCATGTATATGGAACTATTGATGCTGGAGAAATCTGAGCCATTCCTGCTGCTACAAGCAATTGCCCTGCATAAGGCATTATTCCTTGAAAAGCTGAAGAGAATATATCTAAAAGTCCAGCTATTCTTTTACGATCTACATTAAATTTATCACCAATATCTTTTGCTAAAGGTCCAGCTGTTATTATAGAAACAGTATTATTAGTTGTTGATAATACTAAGATACTTACAAGAGCAGCAATTCCAAACTCTGCTCCTTTTTTACTTTTAATTCTTGCTGTTAAATTTTCTAAAATATAATCTACTCCTCCTAGATGATGCATAAGAGCTACAACTCCACCAACTACTAAAGCTATCATAGATATATTTTGCATCCAACCAAAACCTCTTTGTAATATTTCAAAAATTTCTAAAAAACCAAAAGATCCATGTAGTAATCCAATTCCTAATCCTAAAGCTATTCCAATTGTTAATACAATAATCACATTTAATCCAATTAAAGATAATAATATTATTGATACATACGGTATTAAATTAATTAAATTATAATCATATATTTTATCTGGAACTCCTTTTCCACCCATTAAAGATATTAAAACTAAATTAATAATAACAGCAGGTAATACAATAGCAAAATTCACTTTAAATTTATCTTTCATTCCAACTTCTTGAGTTCTAGTTGCTGCAATTGTTGTGTCAGAAATAAATGACATATTATCTCCAAACATTGCCCCACCAATAACAACACCACATACCAATGGTAAAGCTATTCCTGTTTCTTTTCCAATACCTACAGCCACAGGAATTAATGCACTTACTGTTCCCATTGATGTTCCCATTGAAAAACTTAAAACACATCCTACTAAAAACAATCCAGGTAGTAGCATCTCTGCTGGTAAAATAGATAATCCTAAATTTACTGTAGAACTAACAGCTCCCATAGCATCTGCTACTGAATAAAAACCACCAGCAAGTAAAAATATAATTACCATCATCATTAAAGTAGAATCTCCTGCTCCTTTACAAAATAGCTCTACTTTCTCATCCAATGTTTCTTTTTTTCCTGGTTTATTTAAAGCAAGTGAAATTCCTGTTGTAATAATAAAAGCAACTAATAAAGGTAATTTGTTAAAATCCTTTGTAATAATCCCAACACTAGCATACAATACTAAAAAAATAAATAATGGTATTAACCCTCTTATATCTCCTTTTTTTTCCATTGTTCCTCCATTGTTATTATATTTAATTTTAATATCTATCTTTAAATTTCTTCATGTTCCTCTGTTCTTTTTCCATAATTTTTAAATCTTTCTATCATTTGTTCCATCTCTTCCTTTGGAAGTATTTGTGGTTCTCCCATTGTTTTTGAAATAGAATATAGTTCACAACAAAATTCAACATTTTCTGTAATATTATAGGCTTCTGCTAAAGTTTCTCCACCTGTTATCATTCCATGATTACTTAAAAGTACTGCTTTTGTCCCTTCCATAGCCTTAAAAGCATTTTTTGCCAGTTTTACAGTTCCATAAGTTGCATACTCTGCACATGGAACATCTACTCCAGCAACTGCCAATAGATAATGAACTGCTGGAAGTTTTTGATTTGTACAAGATAAAGCTGTTGCATATTTTGAATGTGTATGCACAACTGCTTTTATATCTTTTCTATATTTATAAAAAATTCTATGCATATCTGATTCACTCGATGGAACTTTGTCTCCATCAACTATTTTTCCAGTTTCCACATCAATTATTACAATGTCCTCTGGACAAAGCTTTAAGTAATCAATTCCACTCGGAGTAATAGCCATTAAGTTTTTTTCACAATTTAATACACTTATATTTCCTCCAGTTCCTTTTGTTAAACCATCTAAAATCATTTTTTTTCCATATTCAATAACTTCTTCTCTCTCATTTTTAAGTAACATTTTTCCTCCTCTTCCTATTTTGAGATTTTTAAAATATTTATAATATCATCTTTATTCAACTCTTTAAACCTACCTAAAGTCTCACTATTTCCTAAAGCTTTTTTAGCCATAACTTCAAAATCTTCATCATTTATATTAAATTTTTCAAGATGAGTATCAAGTCCTAAATTATTGAAAAATTCTTCAAGTTTTTCAATACCCTTTATTGCCATTAAATCTTTATCTTTGTTTTCCTCTATAGAAAATACATTTTTAGCAAACTTTGATAAAAACTCTATATTATTCTTATCTTTAACATATTTTAACCATGCTGGAAAAATAATGGCCATTCCTGCTCCGTGAGTTATATCGTAGATAGCACTAATTTCATGTTCAATCCTATGAGAAGCCCAATCTGCAATTTTACCCGCTGCAATCATTCCATTATGAGCTATTGTAGAAGACCACATTATTTGAGCACAATTATTGTAATTCTTTGGATCCTCTATAATTTTAGGTCCAAATTCAACAACTGTTCTCATTGCTGCTTCTAATAAAGCATCATTTAACTGTGTATCTTTTGCCTTACTAAAATATCTCTCCATTATATGAGACATTATATCTGCTACTCCACATGCCATTAATTTCTTTGGAATTGTATAACACACTTGTGGATCTAACATAGAAAAAGCTGGAAAGTTTTCTTCTGTATCACAAACGCACTTCATTTTTAACTCTTCATAACTTATTATAGAACTCTCTGACATTTCAGACCCTGAACCAGGTATTGTTAATACTACTCCAACACCTAATGATGATTTTGCTTCTCCTTTTCCTGTAAAGAAATCCCAAACATCACCATCATATTTTGCTCCTAAAGAAATAGCCTTTGCTGAATCAATAACACTTCCACCACCAATAGCTAAAATAAAATCTATTTTTTCATCTTTACAAATTTCAATTCCTTTTTTTACAAGAGATAACCTTGGATTCGGAACAACTCCTCCAAGCTCTATATATTCAATATGATTTTCATTTAAAGAATTAATTATAGTATTGTATATCCCTAATTTTTTAATTAAATCTCCATCACTTTCATAGTGAAGTAATATTTTAGATCCATAAGATTTAGTATATTTTCCTATATCTTGATG
>NZ_CAMQYW010000236.1 GCF_947039425.1 uncultured Cetobacterium sp.
ACTAGTGACATCATTATTAGATTATCTCCAACAGAATATTGGTCAAAAACAATAAATTCACAATTAGCTTTTATTGAATTTTCCCCTACAATATGAACATAACAGTCCTTTTTAATTAACATTTATTTTATCTCCTCCATTAACTTAAATTATATATTGCCTTACTAATTATTACAAAAAGGCACGTTCTCACAACAAACAGAAAGATGAATTATTGCAAAAATTCATCTCCTAGTTCCTTATGAAAAATAGCACTAATGATTGTTTCTTTATTGATATTTTCCACACTTGATAGATATTTAATAGTTCCCATATTTTCTTCGTTATCTTCAATAGTGAAACGAAAGTATATTCCTATCCCTATAAGAGTGAAGTAACTTAATCTAGACTTTTCTTCCAATGCTTTAAGTGCTTGCAACACGTAAGCTCTTTCCATTCTTTTTCTTTCAGTCATAATACCCTCCAAAAAAAAATTGGTAGTTATAATTCAACTACCAATCCATCATCTCTTACGTCAACAGTACTTTCCTCTGTTCCTGAAGCAACTTCTATAATCTTACCATCCTCTGATAATATTGAACAGAATGGCAACATTTTCTTAGTTACTATTAAATCTCCGTCTTCATTAATCACTTGTGTGATACTCTCTTTTACTCCTGCTGCTAAACAGTGTGGGTTTTCTCCCTCTATTTCTCCATTGATTAGTCCTGAAGCTATTAAATTAGCTATTGCACCAAACGTTCTTGGCTCGTTAGGTAACTTAACAGTTTTTCCTGAGAAAGTTTCTATTGATAGAGCTGATTGGATTTTACTCCAAACGCTATCATTATCACTTAAATACATATCAGGATTATTCTCTATTTTAAGATTGTCATACTTTAGAGAAACATCAGAACCATACACTGGAGCTGGATAAGAATCTTGTTTTATTTTCCATAAAGCCAATTCTTCAAAACTTCTTTTACTAAGTTTTTTAATTTTGTCCTTTACATCATCAAATTCAATTCTATCCAATCTTCCTAAATGATTTATAGGAGAATATCTTTTTACTCCTACAAAACATATTTGCTTTAATTTATCATACTCATTACCGTCGTGTCTAAAGATAGTATCGGTTTTAATCATGAAGTTTTTAAAGATGTCTTCTAAAATAGCCATAGTATCATCTTCTCTTATAGCAAATATTACTTTTGCATCATCATTTAAGTAATCATCTTCTATCATCATGTTTAAGAATTTGTTTACATTGTTTTCTCCATTAGAAGCTCCATATGGTGGATTAAATAAACAAACATCAATAAGTTTTTTAGGAATCTCCACTAACTCTTCATAAGCTTTATTTGTCATTTCATTGAACTTCTTTTCTCTGATTTTTTCAAATCTATTTTCTTCTATCTCATTTGCAACAGTGAATATATCATAGTAAGATCCTAACTTTTTATATAAATTAAGCCACTCTCCCTCACCTGCAAATAAGTCAGCTACAACAATTCTATCAGAATGTAAAGTTTGAGTTCTTAATATAAATATTTCGTCTATAATATCGAATCTACCCATTCTTATTAATCCTCTGTATAACCATTTTAACTTATCAGTTTTAATTTCTTCTAAGTCTTTAACAAATCTAAAGTTTTTATAAATAAAGTTAGATGTTCCTTTCTTTATAAGACCTTTTTTTATACCTACTGAAAATACTTCTAATAGCGAAGCATATTGGAATTCAAAGTTCGTGGGAAAGAAATCCATCTTAGACTTTGTATCCATATGGCCTACATACTTTTCACCTTTAGTTGTATAATTATTAAATTCTCCTAATATGTAATGTCTAATATCTTTAGGAGAATATTGGTCCAATATTTCAAATTTACCTTTTTCTAATACCTTTGTAAAATCTCTTAAAGTATTATTGTATTTAATCATACTTTTTAAAAAAGCTTCAGATGATTTAATTGCTTTTTTAAGTGGTTCAACTCTTCCTTCAAATACTTTTTTAGTTCCCAAAGGATTGATGAAGATTATTTTATCTCCATTCACTATATAATCTTTACCACACTCTTTATCAATAGATTGTTGGTTATCTAGCAAACCATAATACATAGGTATTCCTATTGAAAAATTATCTAACACATCTTGCTTATCTTTATCTGCCATACCTACTAACAACACATTGTTATCTATATTGTTTTCTGCATCAAGCTCTACCTTTTCTACTTTTACCTCTGTTGTTTCAAACAAGGTTTCAGGAACAGTTGTAGAAGTGGGAACAACTTCTTCCCCTTCTTTACTATTCTTGCTTTTGTTTCAATCTTCAATAAAAACTTTAACCTGTTTTGCTGTTTTGTTATGAATCCCATTAAGACTGTTTGCTGAAACAGATGTTCCATCTGGCAAATAGACATCTTCTCTAATAATAGAGTCTCCACCTATATAACATCCAACACTAATACTGGCTCTAGGTAATACTTTTGCACCTTCGTGCATATATGTTCCTAATTCAATCTTACAATCTTCAGCTAAATAAACAGTTGCATGTCCTGCTGGCATTAATACTTTTCCAACAGTTCTAAATTCTTCATTTTTAGCTTCATATAATTTAAATCCTTCAAAATCTACAGGTTTTCTTAAATCTAGGATATAGTGCCCTTTTTGTATTAAGTGTTTAACGTCTTCAGTCTCAAGGGAATCAGTACTTGGACGTCCTAAAAATTTAAGTCGTCTTCTCCAAATCCAAAGTCATCAAAATCGTCACCTAATCCAAAATCATCACTTGCAGCTTCTTTCTTTGCTACTTCTACTGGTGTTTTATCTCCTACCACTTCTTTTTTAGCTGGTGCTTCCATTCCAAAATCATCCAAATTATCTAGCCCAGAAAATTCATCATCAAAATTAGAAGTTTCCACTTTAACTACTTCTTTTTCAACTTTTTTATCTACAACCTTAACTCCTTCTTTAGTGGGAATTATTTTTGCTTTAGTTATTTCTACCTCTATCTCTTTTTCAACCTTAACTTCTTTTTTACTTACTTCTTTTTTAATTGGAGTTTCAACTTCTTCTACGTTCGAATATCTTTCTTTTATAGATTCCACAACTTCTAAAGTTATTGTAGTTAATA
>NZ_CAMQYW010000237.1 GCF_947039425.1 uncultured Cetobacterium sp.
TAAAATCAGCACTCGAACTCTTATTGTTTTTATAAGCCAAACTTTTTTCAGCTAAGTTTTTTATCCTGTTGAAACTTTCATTAGGAACTATAGTTCCATCGGTACTAGAAACATCATAATTCAGTTCTAATGTTGTTAATATTTTTCCCATAAAAATCATAGTTTGAAGTTGTTTCAAACCGTAAACATTATCAGCATTTTCAGAAAATAATTTCATTATTCCAATAACATTACCAATGCTATTTTGTGTCTTTGTATCAAGACTAATCTTTTTCATATGATGTATTGTATTTTTTAAACCAGTTATTACTTTTTCTGTTTGAGATTTCAAATACGCACTCTCACTACGAGTCCTACTTTTATTTTCCAGAGATAAACGTGTAACATAATCTAAGTTAATTGTTTTATTCAAATTATAATTTCTTAGATACTTTTCAACAATATCGAAGTCTTTGTTTATAAGATTAGAAACTTCTTGTATATTGCTATCTTTGATTACAACATTAACAGATTCAGCTAATGAGTCGTTTTCTATTTTACCAAGTCCTTTTTTTAATATGCTCTTACCAAGAATACTTTTTTCCATTAATTTCTCATGAGATAAATACTCTTCGGTTTTATTTAGAATATAATCAGTAGTCTTCACTTTGTCTAAATCAAATACAACTCCATTGCTTATAGAATTAGCTATACTTCCAACAAGAACATCCATATTGAAATCTTGGTTTTTAACAAAAATCTTTTCTATTATTTCAGAGTTAGATAGATTTTGAAATACTGATCCTAAATAGTTATTTACCTTTTCTTGATTTCTAGTTTGGATATGGTCAATCAATTCATTGTATCCACTCATTCTTATCATATCTGAAATTCCAGTTCCTAATTTTAGCCCACCATCTTTTTTCTTATTAGCATTTGAGTTTACTCTTTCACTAGCAAGTTTTAAAAGTAACATTGGCCCATTTCCTATGGCAACTTTACCTTCTTTACCAAAAGCTTCAATAGAGGCATTGTTTACAATAAATGCGGTTTCTTCTTTTCCAAATTTATCATAGGTTTTACTATATGCTTTTTGCATAGCTGTTAATATTCCATAGTGAGACATTTCTCCAACAGCTTGTTTTCCATCTGGAGTATAATAAGAATATCCATATTTTTTAGTAACATCCTCAAATATCTTCTTACCTTTTTCAGTAAAAATCTTACTCATATTTTCTAATGGATCTTTAGATAACTCTAAAAACTTTTCAGCAGTTATACTTTCACCTTTTAAATCTTTAGTTAAATAAGTTTCATCTATAAAAACACCAAATTCTTTAGATAGCTTAACATCCACTTGTAAGTCTTTTAACAACTCTCCCATGTTGGCATTTAGCTCTTTTATACCTTGTTCTCCTAAATCTTCAAAGATGTTTGTAACAACAGTCTGTAAAGCTCCATGAATAAGCATTCCTGTCTGCTTTCTTCTCTCAGCTTTATTGTTAAATACAGCATCTATAAACTGTTCTCCATTTTTAGATTTTAATCTTAAGAAATCATAAACTTCTGAAACAGTATATTTAGCACCTATTGTTTGTTGTTTAGAACCTTGGTCTACACTAGCTATATTTTCTAAAGCTATTTCTATGGAACTGGTTTGAGAGTTATAGTCAATTCCTCCTATTCTGAATCCTACCTCTGGTTTTAATTCTAATAAATCTTTTGTATATTCATCATTAGTTATTTTAACTTTTCCAAACTTTCCACCAGCTTCAGATATTGCTCCCAGGGTTTTTTCAGCAGTTCCTAATAAATTCATTATTTTACTACTCACTGACATTCTTCCAGCTTCGTCATCAACAACTTTTCCTAATTTTGATTTACCTCCAAGTTGTTCATTAACATAATTGTGTAATTTTTTAAGTGAATCCATATCTTCACCTATGTTATTCTTTTCAGAAAATTCTAACAAATTATCATAAAAATCTGAATATTTATCTTTCCCTTCAATAGTTTTATAAAGTTTTTCATCTATTATTTTTTCAAATATAAGGTGTTGAGTTTCTTTAGTTGAAAGTAAATCATGTACTTCTTTTTTACTATATCCTAATGCATCATAATCAAGTTTATCTAAATCCAATATTACAGATTTATTCCTTATTGGATTAGTTGTTAGCTGTAATGATTTAGCAGCAGTCATACCTTCTTGGAATGAGGCTGTAAATGAGTTTAATTCACCTTCTTTTCCTATATTGGTATTAACATCTCCTATAGCAAAAGTTTTATAAGATTGTCCTCTAGTATATTCCATATCACTCATATTGTTATTAGTTCTTATATGTTCTATTGCATCAAGGACAACTTGTTCAGTTTGATAATGAGCAACTCTTTTACCTACTCCTGATGTCCCCATTCTTTTTAATAGTTGAGAATTGGCTTCTGATATTGTAGTTAGTTTTTTATCTCCATTAGCATTCCTAATTCTTAACGAAGCTTCACCAAGTAAATCTTGTGCTTGATAAGTTCTTTGAGTAACTTTATTAAAACTTAATCCCGACATCCCAAATCCAGGATGTCCCATATAAGAATCTCCGCCTATCATTCCAGTCTGTTTAGCAGATCCAGTGGTATTAACAATATCATCTCCATTGATAATAAGATTAAATACAGTATTATCCATTTTCTTTTTTAAAAGATTATGCATTAAATCTGTTTCACTAAAACCAGTTTCACCATCTTTTATTTTTTTACCTTTTATTTTATATTTATCTTCAAGTTCATCTACAATTTTATTATAGATATCAGTATAACTTTTGGCAGCTACTTTTTCTTCATATCTCCCATTACCAACTCTACTGTTACCTTTTTTTATAAACTCACCTTGTTCATCCATTTCAAAATATCTCTCTTTATTATTTCTATGGCCTTTCAAGATAGATATGTATCCTTTTAATTTTTCATTTTTTTCTAAATAATCATGGTCTTCAGGATTTAAAGTTTTCAGTATATTTCTAATTTTATTTTGTAACTCATAATTATCTTTATACATATTCATAGCACTTTGAATTTCTTTCTGAGCTTTAATATCCATCTCTTTCATAACTGCTTGATT
>NZ_CAMQYW010000238.1 GCF_947039425.1 uncultured Cetobacterium sp.
AATTAAATTATAACAAATAGTGATATCCATTACAAGAGAAAATAATAGATATCATTTTCATCAAGTGTGTTTTCCAGCCTGTACATAAAAGGTTTGGCTTCTTCAATGGTGTAAACAGGACCATTACAGTCCCTTTTCTCTTCCATTGTTTTCACTAATTTTGCAAATTTAAAAAACATTTCTTCACTAACTTTATTTCTAGTTATTATTTTGTAATTATCTAAAATCATCTCTCTCTCCTTTTCTAATTATAAATCACCAAATAAATCTTCATCATCTTCACAACAACACAATATTGACCCTTTCGTGAAATCAATTGTACTTTCTTTAAAATCATCAACATCTTTTTTTATAATTCTTGATAGATTGCTATATAAAGATTTATCAGCTTTAAACTCACCATTAAAGTTATCTCTAATCTTTTTCAAGCATACAGGCTTTAGATTTTCAGGTTCTTTTATATCGTTATTTTTTAAGATTAAATCAAGGTCATTTTCACCATAGCTGTAAAAAATTTCTTCTAATTTTGTAGGATCTATTTTAAATGCTTTTACTAATCTCCCTGGAATTCTAAAAACTTTATCTTCTACAGGAACATCAGGGATTGTTTTTTTAAATCTAAATATCTCTATAGGAGTATTCCCAATTTTAGAATCAGGTATTCTTTCGAATTTACCAATTAAAGAATTTTTTCTACAAGTCTTGAAAAGAAAGTCTTTAATTGAGTAACAATTCCCATATTCAGAATAATCTGTATATAGCTTAATTGCTTTCTTTCTATCCTTTAGTGTTGCACAAAATATATGTTCTATAAATCTTTTGTTTTCATAAACTGCTAATATTACTTCCTCTGATTTAGTTGATTTAAATTTATTTATAATTTTATTCATTATTATTTCTCCTTAAAAAATTTATTTTTTTGCAAAAAAAAGAGACCCTTTAAAAAGAGTCTCTATTATTATTATTATCTGCCTAGTAACTTATCATTGTTTGAAAACATTTTACCTCTTATGGCATTAACGTAGTCTTTAAACTCACATTCTGGTAGAACATCTGCTATGAAATATTCAAATGAATTTCTTTTCATATTCATCACAACACTAAAGTCTGCATGTCCTGGTTTACAATGAAAATGTTTACAGATATCAGGTCTTAGATTATATACTAAACATCCTTTTTCTTTATCAGCAAACATACAAGTCATATCAATAAGAGTAGCTTTATTGATAACTATGTTTTCGTATTTTTTTATTAATTTTTTATTCATTTTTCTTTTAAGAATAATTAATTCTTCTTTTGAAATTGGAGCAAATAACCCGCAACAATCATTACATCCGTTACAATTTCCTTTCTCATCAGAGAAGTCAATTATCTTTTGTTTATTTTGGAATCTACCTATATATTCATTACTTGTTATTAATTTTTTATTCATCTTCTCCCTCCAAAACAATATCTTTGTTTAAGTAGTCAAAGAATTCTTTAGTTATAGTAGCTCTTTTAGATCCATTGCACTGAACATCAATAACATCCAGATATAATAAATCTGTTAGATGTTCAAAGCAGTCATTAAGTATAACAACAGTAGCCAATCCAAAATAATTATCATCATTAAGCTTGTTTCTATCGTCTTCAGTTATTCCACAACACCACATTCCTTCTCCATTTTTAGAGTTAAATTTACTTATAGTTGACGGAACATTTACTTTATTTCTATCTATGTTATTGTTACCTATAATGTGAGTTGTATCAACATCTTTATAACGTTCATACATTATATGAGATTTTGGAATTTTTTTTATTCCTAAAGTTCCACAACAACAACATCTAATAGAACTTAGATTTTTCATTTTTTTCTCTATTTTTTTAAAACCACTATAACGATTATAGTCATTACAGTCCTTACAAATTAATTTCATTCACACACTCCTAGTATTTTTTTTATGCGAAGTAATATTGTACCATTTTTCACAATCTTTCACAAACCCAATTAATTAGGGAGCTTGATGTTATATTTAGAAAAAACTTTTTTAATTTTGCCTATTGGTTTTGAGTATTTTTTGTATTCTCCATTTAGTAGAGTTTTACAATACAATTTTAAATCCTCACATTCAGAATAGTTTAATTTTATATTCATAATGAAAGCACCTCCAAATCTATTAGATAATGTTTTTTCTTCAACAATAGTCATAAGTTTCAATAATTTAGATTCTATAAGTATCACCTGCAGTAAATCTAAATTTAAAAATAATCATGTTTATCACTCCCTTTTGTCTCCAGACACGCGTGTCGTGTTTTGACAATTCTTTTTTTCGATAATATAATATAAGTAACTATTCCCAGTAGTTCTTTTATTTGAGCATTAGAAAAGGAGAGGTTTTACCTCTCCTTTTTTTACTTTCTATATTTATCAATAAGGGGTTGTATATCAATTAAAAAAGCTGTTCCTTCGTAGTGTACAGTGTTATGCCATGAATGATCATCTAACCATTCATTTATCAATCTTTGAGCTTCTATAAGCTTTTCGTCATAGTAATCGAAATAGTCCTTCATATCCTCGTATCCATCTTCACATTTTTCTTCTATTACTCTTTCTAAATCAACTTTAACAAAATTCTCAATTGGAACTGCTGCTGCAACATAATTAGAAATTTCTTTATTGTTTTCAAAAGAATCTTTAATTAAAATAATAAGATCTTCTTTATCAATAATATTTCCATCCCAATATATTTTCTCATGGTATTCATCTATAGAAACTATTTTTTTATCTTCTATTAATTTACATATTGTAGTTACATTCATTTCTTAACCTACCTTTTCCAATCTGTGAGCATATACTCCAGTCCCACAAGTCATAACACAAAAGTTATCTTCTGTTACAACTGATATTTCATATATATATCCTTTTTTGTGCCAACTAGAAAGCTGTATATCGTCAACTCTCTCTATAAGCACTTTATCGCCTTTTTTAAACTTGTATTTATCCATTAATATCTCCGTTGACTGTTTTTACATTTCCTTTAATTTTTTCTGCATCCACATCTCCATTGATAATATCTACATCTCCTAATATATCCTCACACTCAACA
>NZ_CAMQYW010000239.1 GCF_947039425.1 uncultured Cetobacterium sp.
CCTTTGACCCCTTTATTTTCAGTGGTTATCTAAAGATTTAGCTCTCTTAAAAAATCAAGTTGAGCAATATATTCTGTATCAAACATATATTCTCCTAAAAAGTTTATATGTTCCCACGCAAGAGGAGATATGTGTTTTAATAATGTTTCATCAATTTTTTGTGTTTGTTTTAAATAATTTAAAGCTTTTTCTAGATAAATAGTATTCCAAATACTTATTATATTGATTAAAATATTAAGTGTACTCGCTCTTTGAAGTTGATTTTGTAAGGTTTTTTCTCTAAGTTCCCCTTGTTTTCCAAAAAATAGAGCTCTTGCTAAACTATTCATAGCTTCACCTTTATTCAATCCTCTATGAATTTTTCGTCTTAAATCTTTATTTGAGATATAATCTAAAATAAAAATTGTTTTTTCAATTCTTCCCATTTCTCTTAAGGCTGTAGCTATTCCATTTTGTCTTGAATAAGATCCTAGTTTTCCTAAAATCATAGAAGAAGTAACTTTTCCATCTTTTATAGAAGTTGCTACTCTTAAAACATCATCATAGTTTTCTTTAATTATTTTTTCATTAATTTTTCCGTGCAATACATCAATATTTTTAAAAGTTATAGTTTCTTTTAGAGAAAAAAGTTTAGCATCAGATAAATCTCTAATTCTAGGAGCAAAATGAAAACCCAGAATATGAGTTAATCCAAAAACTTGGTCTGTATATCCAGCAGTATCAGTATAATGTTCTAATATATTTAAATCTGTTTCATGATTTAAAAGGCCATCTAAAACATGAGTAGCATCTCTTGAATTTGTATTTATAATTTTAGTGTAATAAGAAGAAAAATTATCACTTGTGAATCTATATATTGTTGTCCCTTTCCCAGATCCATAATGAGGATTAGAATCTGCATAAAGAGTATTAACTACTAACTTCATTCTCATTCCATCTGAAGAAGATGTTGTTCCATCTCCCCAATGTTTTGACAATTCTAATTTGTTTTGATAATTTACTAATTTAGTTTGAGCTCTATTTAAAGCATCTTCATGTAAACGCCATTGGGAAATATGTGCCATTTGTTTATATGAAATATTAGAAACAGCATCAGCCATTTTAGTTAAACCTATATTGGTCCCCATAGCAATTAAAGAAGCAATAAGAGTAATAAAATCATCTTTATCTGGTTTTTTATTTGTCGAAGCATGAATAAATTCTTCATGGAAATTTGTAAGATTAGCAATATCTATGATTAAATCTGTGAGCTTTATTTTAGGAATAAGTTTATAAAGTTTTGAACTTAATATTTTAGCTTCTTCAGGAATCTCTCTTTCTAAACGAGCAATAGATATTTTTCCATTATGTATTGAGATATCCTCAAGGTTATCTATATTTTTAGATATCCATTTTAATCTTTCGTTTAATGCTAAATTTCTCTCTTTTAAAAATTCATCATATGACAAGCTAATATCTATTTTTATATTGTATTTCTTCTGAGACCATTCAGATTTTGATAAAAGATAATCTTCAAAATCCATATGTTGTCTGCTACCAAGTATTGATATATCTCCAGACCGTATATGTTCTCTTAATTCTGATAATATTGCCATTTCATAATAGTGTCTATTTATATTTTTATCATTTTCAAAAACATACTTTTCCCATCGTTTTGAAATAAAGTTAGTTGGAGCATCAGATGGAACTTTTCTTTTTCCTGTTTTGTTAATTTCCTTTAAAAGCTTAATTCCTTGAATTAATGATTCCTTAGCTTCAGTTGATTTAAAATCTAATATATCTAAAAATTTAGGAGTATATCTTCTAAGAAAATAGAATTTTTTTTCTAATAAATCAAGATAGTCATAATCTGCTGGTCTAATTAGATTATCAGCTTCATTTACAGAGCTGATAAAACTGTCCCATTCCATACAAGCTTCTATAGATTTAAAAGGATCTAATCCCTTTTCTTTTGCATTAATTAGAGCTTTTCCTATATTTGTAAAATGAATAATTTTCTCATTTAATTTTTTCCCATTACTCTTTTGAAGTTCCTCTTGAGCTTTTCGTCCTTTAGAGAATAAATTAAGCATTTGTCTATCATGAATTTCAAAAGCTTTATCTATTAAATCTTTAGATAAATTTAATAAAAAAATAGTTAAAAGTGCATATCTTTTATTCTCTTTAAACTCTCTAAAAGCTTGAGGTTCATATCTTGAAGCTATTCTGTATAACTGAAGAAGTCTATTAGTATTAAATTCTTTTAACAATGAAAAATTTAAATTGAACTCTTTTAAGAATTCAATTTTTTCAGCTAATTTTAAAAAAGTATCTGGTGATGGAAATCCAATAGGTAATTTTAACCAAGCTAGAATTGTTTTACTTTTATCAATAACTAATAATGAATCTAACTTTTGCTTTTGCTCATTAGATAAAGAGATAGTTATTGAATCTAAAATCATTTGTTCAGATCTAAATTTAGCTTTCCAAATGATTTTTTCAATTGTAGTAATACCAGGATAAATTATTTTATTGAGTTTAAGAAAATTTATAGCACTTTGGAACAAAAATATAGTTTCATTATTTTCCAAACTTAAATCATATAAATATTTGAATAGTTCTATAGATTCTTTATTTTCAAAAGAAATATAACCGTATTTATCCTTAAGCTCTTTTAAATGTTCCCATAAAGTATTTTCTCTTTGTGGATATTTATTCCCATGAGAAACAGCTACTCCAACTTGCTTTGAAATATATTTAATAAAAGGTGTTGGAATATTTTTGATATGAGTATATGTCCATCCAGGATGCCTTAAAAAGGCTAATTGTATTGCAAAACCAATTCTATTTTCTTTACCTCTATGTTTTTTTATTATTTCTAAATCATTTTTAGTAAAAGTGTAATATTTAGCTAAAGAATAATCATCCTCAGGAATTTTCATAAATTCTTCTCTTTGTTCTGTTGAAAAAAGTTCTTTTCCACGTAATTTCATAGCTCCCCCCAAATGTTATTATAAATTATTATATCAATGAACTAGGCTCTATTGATATAATATTAAAAGCTAGATAAATCAACATAACTCAGTGTCT
>NZ_CAMQYW010000240.1 GCF_947039425.1 uncultured Cetobacterium sp.
ACTCTTTCCCTACACGACGCTCTTCCGATCTTGTCAACACAATGGATGTTTCCATCCATTGTGTTGACAATAATAAAAGTTGTATAGGGTGTGGAAAATGTATTAGTATCTGCCCAAAATCAGCTCTTAACTTAGTGGGAAAGGATATGAAAATATCTGAATTGTTAGATATTATAGAGGAAGATAGAATTTTCTATGAAACATCTGGTGGAGGAGTTACTTTAGGTGGTGGAGAGGTACTTATGCAACCTGAAGCAGCTATAAGTTTATTAATGGCTTGTAAAGATGTGGGAATAAATACAGCTATTGAAACATGCGGATATACAACATCACAAGTAATATTAAAAGCAGCAGAGTTTGCAGATTTATTTTTATTTGATATAAAACATATTGATTCAGATAAGCATCTTCATTGGACTGGAGTTAGAAATGAACAGATACTTGAAAATTTAGATCAGCTTTTAAAAAATAGATATAATGTTCAAATAAGAATGCCATTATTAAAAGGTGTAAATGATGATCCAGAAGATCTTAAAAAATTAATGGAATTACTTGAAAAATATAGAGGATTTAAAAATTTTAAAGGAATTGATCTATTACCATATCATAAAATGGGAATTAATAAGTATAAACAGTTGGGAAAAGAGTATTCTTTAAAAAATGAGGTTGTTCTTAATGATGAGGATTTAAATAGAATTGAATCATTGGTAAAAAAATATGATTTACCTGTTAAAGTTATTCGTCACTAATTATAAAATAAAAAAGTTGGTGAAAAATTGAAATATATAACAGAGGAATATTTAAGAGAGATATATAAAAGAGAGAGCTTTACAACATTTTATGTGGAAAAAACAGATAAAATAACTTTAAATGGAAAAGAGTTTTTAAAAAGTAAAAATATAGAGATAAAAGAGAATGAATCTATGAATAAACCAATTAAAATAAAAAAAGATACCTATATTTCACAAGATATTTTTAATCTATCTAAAGAATTGGCAGATATTTCAAAGAGTATTCAAGAAGATAATAGTAAATCTATTGAGAAATTAAAGTATATTTTAAGTGAATTAGAATTGGTAAAAAACTCTATGGAAGAGGAGTTATTAATTAAAAATATAGATATAGTTATTAAAAAGTTAACCAATATAATAACTAGATTAGTAGGAGGATAAAATGCCAAATAAAGATATAACTTTTGAATACTGTGATAAATTAGTTGATCAGTTTGAAAGAGTTATAAAAAATCCAATAAAAACTAAATCTTCAGTTTATTATACGGGAGTTGATTTAGGAACTGCTTGTGTAGTTTTAGCAGTTTTAGATGAAAACTATAATCCAGTAGCTGGAGCATATAGATATGCTGATGTTGTAAAAGATGGAATGATTGTTGATTACTTAGGAGCTATTAAATTAGTAAGAGAGTTAAAAGGAGAGATAGAGGAAAAGTTAGGAACTACTTTAATCTATGCTGCTGGGGCAATACCTCCAGGAACAGATCACCTTGATTCTGGAGCAATTAAAAACGTTATTCAAGCTGCTGGATTTGAAATTACAAATTTATTAGATGAACCAACAGCTGCTAATGAGGTTTTAAAATTAAAAAATGGTGCTGTTGTTGATATTGGTGGAGGAACAACAGGAACCTCAGTTATTGAAAATGGTAAAGTAATATATGTAACAGATGAACCAACTGGTGGAACACATTTTTCTTTAGTGATTTCAGGAGCATATAAATTACCATTTAAAGAAGCAGATATCTATAAAAGAGATATTAAAAACCATAAAGAGTTATTGCCTGTTTTAAAACCTGTTATTGAAAAAATAGGTTATATAATTAATAATCATGTGGGAGATTTTAATGTAAAGGATATATCTTTAGTTGGAGGAACAGCTTGTTTAACTGGAATTGAAGATATTTTAAGAAAATATACAAAATTAAATGTATATAAACCTAAAAATCCAATGTTTGTAACACCTCTTGGAATAGCTTTAAGCTGTACAAAAGAGATACAGGAATAACTATGATACTAGGAAAGTTAATAGGAAATATATGGGCCACAAGAAAATCTGAAGAGTTAAATGGATTAAAATTTATGTTAGCTGAAGAGATTTGTGAAAACAGAAAAGGAAAAAGATTAGTTGTTGTAGATATAATTGGTGCTGGAATAGGAGATAGAGTAATTATAACTATGGGTTCCTCTGCTAGAGAGATGTTAGGTAGAGAAAATGTGCCAGTTGATGCTATTATTGTGGGAATAATAGATGAAGACTGTGAAATAAAATAGAAAGGATTAACATAATGAAAAAATTGATCTGTTCTGAAGATGTAGAAAAATATGTATTAGAGGGAGTTAAGGAGATATACTTAGAAAAAAATACAATTTTAACTCCAGCAGCACAAGATACTATTAAAATTAATAACATTAAAGTTTTAGAAAAAACTGAGATTGAAAATAGTCAATGCAATATGGATAAAATGTTGGAATTATTTAAAAATCTTTTAGATAATAACTTACTTGAAGAGATGATAAGAAAACTTCTTAATATGAAAAACTTAAAGTTTGAAAAAATTCAAGATCCAAGTGGATTTATTGTAATAAAAGGTAATTCAATAAAAATGGAAAAGTTGAATACTAAAAATGAGAAAAATAATATTTCTTTTCAAAATATTCTAGATGATGAGGAATTTGGAAAAGTTTCAGGAGTTTTAAAAATGGGAAAATCTAATTTTTCTTGGAATATAGAATATAATGAAGTTTTTTATATAGTTAGTGGGAGTGTTAATATTTCTATTAAAGGAAATGAATATGTTGGAAATAAAGGGGATATTTTATATCTTCCAAAAAATACATATATTAATTTTAACTCAGAAAATATATGTGAAGTTTTTTACTCTTCTGAGGGTAAAAATTGGGTGAATAAACCTTTAGAAATAAAGGAGGATTAAAATGGAAGCATTTGGATTTATAGAAACAAAAGGACTTGTACCAGCTATTGAAAGTGCAGATGTAATGGTGAAAACAGCCAATGTAAATATAGTTGAGAAAACTTATGTAGGTGGTGGACTT
>NZ_CAMQYW010000241.1 GCF_947039425.1 uncultured Cetobacterium sp.
CAAGTACAACTTATACTTCATATCAAACGGGTAGTAATCTAACTAAATTTGATGCTGTAAATATGAATGAGAAAGGTATTCTTGTTAAAGCTAGTAGTGAACATATAGAAAATTCAGAAGTTTTTGGAATAGTATCTAAAGTAACAGAAAACTCAATAAAAGTCGTAACAAGTGGATTTATAGAAGGAGTTTTACTTAATTGTCCAATTGGGTCAACTTTGTTTCTACAACACAAAGGGGCAATTTCAACAAATAAAAAAAATAACATAGAAAAGGCAGTGGCTATAAAAGTTAACTATGGTGTTTATGTTGATATAAAGATGGGTATAGAGAGAATTGGTCTTAATGGGAAATCTGAAAATGAGAATATGGCAAGTGAAATAGCAGAACAAACAAACATAGAATTTGATTCTCCAGAAGTTTTTATGATAGGGGATATAATATCTCACAATGGAAAAGATTTTGTGAAGTTTAGTAGTAATCAAAATAACATCATAGGAGTTGTTATAAAGGAGTTTAAAGATTTAGGTGATAAATTAAACCATTATGTTATTGCTAAGTCTACATTTCTCCCATATGAAGTTACAAGCATAGATAAATACAAAAACCTTTATGGAATTAATATAAAAGCAGGAGACAGTTTATTCTTCTCTGATAAATACAATAATGTTTCAGGAGATTACAAGTTAGGAACATTTTTAAGTGATGGGTTATCTATAGGTTTAGAAAAAATAAAAAAAGATGAACCACAAATGATAAATAATATACAGATGTTTAACATTGTTAAAGAATTAAAAAAAGACACATACTATGAAATTTTATTACCTAAAGTGTGTATGGAAGAAATAGAACTATATCAACTTGAGACTAATAAGTTTGCCAAATTGATATTAGTGAATAACTCTTATCTAACTGATGATAATTTATATATAAATATGCTTTGTGGAAATCAACTTATCACTGCTTATAAAAAAAATGAAAGATTTGTTATAAGTCCAGTAAATGACATAATGATTAAATCGAAAATAATCATAAAAGAAATTAACTATAGTGATGATATGAAAAGATTAAATATAAATTAATGGAGGAAAAATGGAAAATAAAACTTCAACAGTGAAGCTACTTAGTATAGAGGAAATCACTAAAGAATTAAATAAAAAAGCATTAAAATCAAAGTTGACAAATGAATACAATCCTAAAGAGATAGATACTGAAATGGTTTTATCTCAATATGGAGCAAAATTATTATTTGATTATATTGAAAAAAACAAGATAGATTTAAAAAAAATATCTGATGATTATAATCCAAAGGAAGTCATTGAAAAAACTGTAGTAAGCCAAAAAGCAATAAATGATTTATATAAATATTTGATAGAAAATTTTGTAAATAAAGAAAATGTACTTGATGATTTTGATTTAAAGAATCCAAGTGAAGATGCACCATTTTCTCAATACGGAGCTAATAAATTATACAAAAGATTAACTGATGAAACAATAGGATTTGATGAGTTGACAAGCCTATACAAGAATATTAAAGAACACCCTTCACAGAAGTTGGCATTATCGCAAGAAGGAGCTATAAATCTTTACAATGAAGTTCTATTAAAAGAAAATCAAAGTAAAGAATTTAAGAATGATAATGATGTTGAGATCATGACTAAAGAACAACTTGCTAATAAAATTTTATCACTTGAAGGTGCAAGAGAATTCTATAGAAATATGGTGGCCAATTATGTTAATAGATATGGATCTGAAATTCTAGGAGATCTTTTATTTCCAGTAAACACTTTAAAGAATGAGGTTGGAATAAAATTTCAAGTTGATGAAGATAATAGCTTTAAAATAGCTTCTAACAAAATAGATGAAAAAGATCTACTTAGTTTTATGTTTAATAAAGAAAGAATAATAAGCATATATAAAGATTTCATTGAATTTAACAAACCTATAAATACTTCTGAAAATTTAGGGGTAAAAACTAAATCAGAAGCTAAATATGATTTAACTTTATCTGATAAGTTTGGTGTTAATGTAGAGGGAGAAAAATTAGTATTTTATGTTAATGATAAATCTATAGCTAGTTTTGATTCAGATGGAATGGATATACTTAACTCAAGAGTTGCTACAGAAGATAATCCTATTAATGCTGTATCAGTTGATGTAGAAATGTCAGGACATAATTTTCATAATAAACTTGTGTGTTTCTTTGATGGAGTATGGAAAGTAGCTGATTTAGGAAAAGAACATACGGCTGATGGATTTGCTGTAAGCATAACTAAAGATAAATTCAGAGTTTATTTTAATGGAGTGATTGATATCAATTCTGATGTCAAGGATGAAGATGGAGAAAGAATAAGAATAGGAGAATATTATTTTGTATCTCAAAAACTTAATGGTTACTTATGCAGAGAAAGAAACCAAGAAGGTGTTGAACAACTGGCTATGAAAACTATGTTAGTTAACGGAAAGATAAAAGGTCAATTACTTCTTACTGAAGAGACAAATTATAATTTATTTTCACATTTTGCTCTTGATGATAAAGGTAGTGTTGTTGGAGTAGAAGCTGTAAATGGACTTATAGAAAATGTTGCTAAATTAGTAGAAGCAGATTTAAAGAACAAAGAAAGACTATCTGAATTAGAATCAACAATATCTGACTATGAAAGATTGTATAAAAATAACTTTATAAAAGAACATTTACTAAATCACCAATTCTTACTAGATGCTGTTTATCACAATGGAATAGTGTGGGAACTTTCAGATTTGAAAGATAATAAAATTGCTGATGCTATAGCGTTAAAAGTGGATAAAGATAACTTTATTATAATAACTAAAGGTAACTTTGAAATTTCTGATAGTGCTAGAGATGATAATGGAAGAGAATTTGTTCCAGGAGAATATTATTATATTTCTGACAAAAAGAAAGGCGGATTCTCTAAAGATAAAAATCCTAATTATGGAATAGATCAACTTGGATTCAAAGTAATAACAAGTGGTGGAAAACTTAAAGGAATGGCTTTAATAAATGAAGAAGTAAATTTAGATTATTAACTAGAATCACCAGACACGCG
>NZ_CAMQYW010000242.1 GCF_947039425.1 uncultured Cetobacterium sp.
ACTAGAAGTGTAAATCTATCAAAATATAAACCAGGGGATATTTTAATTTATAAAATAAAAATTTCTCCTCAAGATGTGGGATACTTAAATAATTATCATATAAATGAAAATATAAATGATTTAAATGTAAATTTAATGAATGGAACAAAGGGAAATGTATTTTTTAATCCATTAACAAATAGAAATGAGTATAGTGTAAGTTTTATAGAAAATGAGTCTAAAGTAAGTAGTGGAACTGTAGTTATTCCAGAGTCACATATAAAAAATAATGAAAATTTACAAGGAGTTGTTGATGTTGCTCAAGGGGATTATTTAGTATATGAGATTAAAGGAAAAATAAGACCTGATATTATTGGAGGTATAAATTATAAAGGAGTTATAACAACAGGTTATAGACATAACTTAACAGTAACTAAAAAAGTAGAAAATAGAAGTTATATTCCAGGGAAAAGTTTAACTTATGTTTTAAGAGTTGAAAACAATAGCAATGGAAATGCGGGACAAATAAGTTTAATTGATGATTTAGAAAAGGTAATGGTTGAAAATTCAGAAGGAGTTAATGAAGGAGCATTTAAAAAAGATACAACTAAAATAATAAATATTACTAAAGGAGGTTATGGAGCATCAGCTCCAATGCCAAAAAATTTAAATAGCATTAAAACTTTAATAGATGTTCCTGTAGGAGGTTTTATTCAATATAAAATATCAATAGTTGTAAATGATAAAGCTGTTGGTAATATTGTAAATCTATTAAATGTAGATGGAGATACTGTGTCATCAGGAATAAGACTACCTCAAGGTAAAATAAGAATAGAAAAAACAATGGGAAATTATTATGATACAGATGGTGTAACAGTTGTAAAAGAGGGATATGTTCCAGGAGGATATGTAGATTATACAATACGGTTAACAAATATATCAGATAGTATTTTAGATGACTATATAGTTAAAGATAGTTTAGGAGATATAACTTCAGAACTAGCAAATGGAAAGGATGGAAAAATTTTTACTAATTGGAAGATAGATGTTGAAAAAGATAGTTCTCTTGCAACAAATCCTGGAGATATAAGTAATAATATCAATATAAATACAAAGGTAGATATAGGACCAAGAGGATATATTCAATATAAGATTCATGCTAAAATAAGTTCTTTTGCAGTTGGGAACTTTACTAATAGTGTAGATGTAAATGGAATAGTAAGAAGTAGTAAAATGGCTAAAATGGCTCTTCCAGTAATAGTTCATAGTAAAAAAGTATATAATTCAGAAGGAGATAGTGAGATAACTGCATTTTATCCTGGAGAAAGTATAACATATAAAATTTCACTTAAGAATACTGGAAAAGGAACATCTTATGGATACAATTTTAAAGATATTTTATCAAGTATTCAAACAGATATAGCTGGTGTTGGAAAAGTAAAAGGGAATCCTTTTGAAAGTTGGGAAGTAATAACAAGTAAACAAGGGGATATAACGAGTATAGGAACATATATTCCTAAAAAAAATAGTGATATAGATAGTAGTAATGTAATAATTTCTCAAAATGGAAGTATTTTATTTATAATAAAAGCCAAATTAAAAGATAATATATTTGGAAAGATAATAAATAAATCATCATATGGTCCGTATAATGATAGGGTTGAAATAAATTCACTCCCTGGAAAAATTAAATTATCTAATAAAATAACCAAGCTAGATAATAAAAGTTTTAGTATAGGAGATAAATATAAACCAGGAGATAGTATAGAATATACTGTAGTTCTTGAAAATAGTGGTGAAGGATTTTTAGGAAATACAGATGTACTAGACTATGTAAGTGGTATAACAACAGAATTAGCATGGAAAAATCCTACAACAGAGTTCGCTTTAGATAATATAAGTTATACTATGGATTATAGTAGTGATAGTAGAACTGTTGTTAGTAATGGTGATAATGATTCAAAAACTTATATTAGAAAAGTTGTAGATTTAGCACCTAAAAGTAAAATAATTTTTGTTATTAAGGGTAACATAAAAAAAACAGCTCTTGGAAAAATAAATGCAAATGTATTTTATGTAAATGGAGAAACAGCTAATTCAGAAACAGTTGAATCAGCTCCAAGTGAAATTATAGGTAGTAAGGTATTAATTGAACCAATTAATAAAATATATAAACCAGGAGACACAGTAAAATATATTGTTACTGTTGAAAATTTAGGAGAGGGATATGGTAATGATATTCCAATAAAAGATTTACTATCAAATGTAGAAACAGAAATTGTTGGAAGTAAGAATGGTCAAGCTTTTAGTAACTGGACAATAACTGATAACATAACATATAAAAATTCAATGTATGATAATTTAACTTATTTAAATAATAAAGTAAATGGAGTAAAGGGAATAGATTTATTAGGAGATATTGCACCTAAAAGTAAAATAGAGTTTACTATAAATGCAGAAGTGTCTTCAAATGCAGTTGGTAAAATAATAAATAATGCACAAATAAATAATGAAAATTATTCAACAGAAGCTATAACTTTAAAACCAGCACTTAAAAATGAAATAAAGGCATATAAAATTGTGTCAAATACAGAATATTCTCCAGATAAAGAGTTAGGATTCAAAATTATTATAAAAAATAATTCAGATACAACTATAAATGATTTAAAACTAACAGATATGATAGGAAATATTGAAACAGAAATATCTGGTGGAGGAAATGGAAAAGCTTTTAAAGGAGGATGGAGAATATCAACAAATATAATTGGAGATAGTCAAAATTCAGCAAATAATATTCCGAAATCTGGAAATATAGAAAATTCATATATTGATTTAGCAAAGGGAGCAGAGCTAACAATAAATATAATGGGACAAGCCTCATCTAGTGCTTTAGGGAAAGTAATAAATAATGCTTCATGGAATTATAATGGAATGTTAAATAATGAAATTCAAGCAACTGTTAATCCAAACTTAGGAGAGATGGAGATTGAAAAAACTAGATCGGAAGAGCACACGTCTGAACTCCAGTCACGAATTCGTATCTCGT
>NZ_CAMQYW010000243.1 GCF_947039425.1 uncultured Cetobacterium sp.
CCCAAATTTAAGGGAGGAATTTTAATGAGAACAAATTTTAAAGATTTTTTACAAGGGCAAATGAAAAGAGGAATACTTTTTAACATGAGTGTACTGATTTTGTTTTTTCTAATTCTAAATTCATTCACTTTTGCTAGTCTTTCAGGTTTTACAATTGAAACTGGATTTCAAAAGTTTCTGGGAATGATTATTAGAACATTTAGATACATTATGGCAGTTGGAATAATTTTTACTCTTTTAGCTTTTTTCAAAGGGGGTCAGATGTGGATGATGGGATTGGGAGTTGTTATTGTTTCTCTTATAATTTCTAATTTAGATAAGATACTTGACGCATTACAACTAACTGGTGGAGTTTTAATTGGGTAAGGGGGAAGAATGTTTAGTTGGAAAAATAATAATAAAAATAAAGTAAGTACAACAATAGAATTAACAGAGCATGATAGATATTTTATTTTATCGAAAGCAAACAATAATAAGAAAAAAGTTATTTTCATTCTTTTACTTTTACAGTTTTTTTCTCTTTTTATTATTGGAACAATAGCTATTAAAACAAATATTAGAACTTATATTGTTGAAAAAGATCACAATAACTATACAATTTATGGTTATGCAAATGATCTTTCAAAAAAAGTATATAAACCTGATGAACAAACTAAAATATACTTTTTAGAAAACTTTATAAAAAAAACAAGGTTTTTGCCAAGTGATTTAGTTTTATTTAAAAAAAATTCAATAGAAGCAAATGCATTTGTAATACCAAGTGTTGCTACAAAAATAGAGCAATATTTAGTTAAGAATGATTATGGTGAAAAAATCAAAAACCAAAATACAGTAGATATTGACATCATATCAACTTTAAAATTAACAAAGAATACTTATCAAATACGGTGGATTGAAAAAATATACGATACAACTGGAAAAATAAAAGAAAAAAATTTAATGGTTGGAGTATTGACTGTACAGATAGATAGGCCAAAGAATGAGGAACAAATCAAATATAATCCTTTAGGAATTTATATAACAGATATATCACAATCAATAGAAGAAAAAAAGCAAATTAAATAGGAGTTTGGAAATGAAAAAAACGATTATATTCTTCTTTTTAATGGCATATTCTTTTTCTTTTGCTAAAACAATAAGTTTGTTTAAAGAAGCTGAAAAAAAAGAAATAACAAAAGTCATTTTTCAAAAAGATGTTAAATATTTAATTTATTCTATGCCTCTTCGTCAAACTATAATTAATTTTGGTGATGAAAAAATAGAATATGCAGAAACAGGAGACAATGTCCAGTGGAGTGTTATGGAAGAC
The DNA here is from genome assembly GCF_947039425.1 of uncultured Cetobacterium sp. Classification (GTDB taxonomy): domain Bacteria; phylum Fusobacteriota; class Fusobacteriia; order Fusobacteriales; family Fusobacteriaceae; genus Cetobacterium_A. The sequence continues at coordinate 1,310 of NZ_CAMQYW010000243.1, forward strand.
ATTCATTCAGTGAAAATTAAGCCAAGCGACGTAAATTTAAAAACAGATTTGTTAGTAAAAACAAATGAAAATACATATTATTTTATAGTTTCATCATATTATGCTTTTTATAATCCAATTATCAATTTTTTATACCCACAAAAAATTGAAAATAAGATTAGAAGAAGAAAGGAACAAGAAATACCTTTGTCCATTATTAATATAGACGAACTTAATAATAGTTACTCAATATCAAAAAACTATAATTGGACACCAACACAAATATTTGATGACGGAAAAAAAACTTATTTAATAATGAATCCTAATATTCAAGAAATGCCTGTTTTCTTAACAAGAACAGAAGATAATAATTACGCTCTTGTTAATTTTAGAGTAAAAAAGACAAATAACGGTTTAAACATAATGATTATAGATAGAATCTTTAAAACAGGAATATTGAAATTAGGGAAAAAACAAATTGTTATAAAAAATAAGAAATACAGATATTAAGGGGGTGAAGAAATGGGAGATAAACTAAAAGAAGAACAAAATAAGACAAATAAACCGAACACTCCAACTTTAAATTTTAAAAATATAAGTAAATATATAGGAATAATCCTACTTGTTGTAGTAGGGTTACCACTTGTTTATTTAACATTAAATGAAACAGACAATAAAAGTAATGAAGAAAACAAAGAAAATTTCCCAGTAAAAATAGAAAAAGTAACAGGAAGTGGAATATCTAAAAATATGTCAGATGATTATGGCGACAAAAAATTCAGAAAAGAAATAGATAAAGAGATTGAAGCAAAAAAAGAAGAGACAAAACCTTTGGAAGAACAAGAAAAAACAGCTTCTGTACAACAAAATTTACAAAATATACCACAAAAAACAGAAGAAGAATTATTTCAAGAAGAACTAAAAAAACAAAGAAGGGAAAGGCTTGTTGAAGCTAGACTTTCAGGATTTAAAAAAAGCAATAAAGAGTTTATAAATCCAAGCATAGCGAATAGTAACACTAACCAAAATCCGAATTTAGACCCAAATTTTTTAGCTTCGCTTTATAAGCAAGAATCAAATGATCCAAATATGCAAGAAAAAAAGAAAAAATTTATAAATGAAAGTTCAAGTGATGAATTTATACTTAGAAAAACATTAGTACCTACAATATCAAAATACACACTAAAAGCTGGAAGTATTGTTCCAGTTACAATGTGGGCTAAAGTTAATTCTGACACACCTGGAACAATACTTGCAATAACAAGAGAAAATATTTACGACTCCTTAACTGGAATGAAGCTTTTAATTCCACAAGGAGCAAAGCTACTAGGAAAATATTCTTCTGATGTATCTTTTGGTCAAGATAGAGTTCAAGTAGTTTTCAATAGACTAACTCTACCAAATGGAAAATCAATTAATTTAGGCAGCATGTTAGGAAGTGATTTAGAAGGTCAATCAGGACTAAAAGATAAAACAAACAATCACATGACTAAAGTTGTAGGGTCTGTATTAATGTCAGCTATATTAGGTGCTGGTGGAGCAATAACAACATCAAATAACAAAAATGAAAATGATTGGCAAAATCAAGCAGGAGAAGGAGCAGGGCAACAAATAATGGCAGTAGGGAATAGATATGCACAAAAAGTTTTAAATGTTCAACCAACTTTAACTGTTAGATCAGGATTTAGAGCAACAATCCTAACAACACAAGATATTATATTAGAAAATTATGATAA
>NZ_CAMQYW010000244.1 GCF_947039425.1 uncultured Cetobacterium sp.
ATGTTATCCAAGGTGGATTTATGCTTATAGCTGCAGGAATTTTATTCTTTACACTTTTAAAAAATGGAGGTGGAATGGAGAATATTATGAGAACTGTTGGTAAAATAAATCCTGATTTGTTAACACCTAACTCTGGAGGAGCTATTGCAAAACCATTTATTTTGTCCTTTTGGATGTTAGTTGGAATAGCAATTTTAGGTTTACCTGCAACTTCTGTTAGATGTATGGGATTTAAAGACAGTAAATCTATGCATAATGCTATGATTATTGGAACTTCTGTTGTGGGAATTTTAATGCTTATTATGCATTTAATTGGTGTAATGGGAATTGCCATATCTCCAAATTTAGAAATTGGAGATAAAATCATTCCAACTTTAGCAATTGGAAAATTACATCCAATCTTAGCTGGAGTTTTTATTGGAGGTCCTCTTGCTGCAATTATGTCCACTGTTGATTCATTTTTAATTCTTTCTTCTGCTACAATTGTAAAAGATTTATATATTAATTATATAAATCCTAATCCAAAAGATGAAAAAATAAAAAAAATATCACTAATGACCTCTTTAATAATAGGGATTATTGTTTTCATATTCGCCTTAAATCCACCAAAACTTCTTGTTTGGATTAATCTTTTTGCCCTTGCTGGACAAGAAGCTGCATTTTTTTGTCCTATTATTTTTGGCCTTTATTGGAAAAGAGCTAATGCAACAGGTGCACTACTATCTATGATTTTTGGAATTTTATTCTTTTTGTACTTAACAATATTTAAAGTAAACGTTTTTGGAATGCATCACATTGTTCCTGTAATTTCTCTAAATATTTTTATTTTTATTATTGGTTCACTTTTAGGTAAAAAAGTAGATAATGAAACAATTGATACATTTTTTAATTTTGATTAGTTTAAATTCTATTTTTTATTAAATATTCCTTATTGATTTTTTTTTTAATTATTGTAATAATTAAAAAGAGTACTAATAAATAATTTTATTAAGGAAGTGTTTCTATGAAAAATTTATTTGAAAATTTACAGTTTTCACATAGTGAAAAACTAATTTTCCTACATAATTTATTACTTGCTTTATGCTTATCAACTATTGCAGGATGTGTAAATGCCATTGGATTTATTAGTACAGGACATTTTACTACAAGTGTTACTACAAGAGTCACTACTCTTGGTGTTGGAATTGCTGAAAGCTCAAAAAAACTCTTAGAAATGGGAGGTATTTGGTGGTTTCTTTTTCTCGGTGGTGCAATTTTTTCCAATGCTTTTTTTCACTATTTTGCTGCTCGGAACAAAAATCCACACTATGTTTATATGTTTCTACTTTTGGTAGAGGGATTTTTCTTCCTTATCTTAATAATTACAGGTTTTAATGGTAAATTTTCAATTCCAGAATTTTATTATGTAGCTGCACAGTTTTTTGTAATGGGAAGTCAAAATGCACTAGTTACAAAACTATCTGGTGCAATTGTTAGAACTACTCACGTAACTAGTATGACAACTGATTTTGGAATGTCTATAGCTTGGAGATTTTTTTTAAGTAAGGAGATTGATGACAGAAAAAAATGGTTTAAACAAATTTCCATACAAGGAACTGTTATTTTTAGCTTTCTGCTTGGAAGTCTTTTAGGTGGAATTCTATATATATCCATCGCCTTTAATGCCTATATATTTCCTTTATTAATTATTATTATTTTAATAATAGTTGAAAACTATTATATTCGAGCAATTATAAATATTCATGAAGAAATTTAAAAAAGCACTCTAAAGTGCTTTTTTTAATCTCTAATAATCATGTCTATAATATGATTTATCTTCTATGTCCCATAAAAACTTTTCCAAATCTTCATTTGCCGTAGTTATTGTTCCTAGTTGAAATTTTTCAATTAATACTTTTAAAATATTCGGTGATAAAAATGCTGGTATTGTTGGTCCTATATGAATATTTTTAAATCCTAAATATAAAAGACTTAATAATACTAGTACAGCTTTTTGTTCATACCAAGCTATATTAAATGTAATAGGTAATTCATTTACACTGTTTTTTCCTAAAATCTCTTTTAACTTTAAAGCGACTACTGCTAAAGAATAAGAATCATTGCATTGTCCCGCATCTAAAACTCTAGGGATTCCATTAATATCTCCAAGATTTAATTTATTATATCTAAACTTAGCACATCCAGCTGTTAATATTACTGTATCTTTTGGCAATTTCTGTGCAAATTCAGTATAATATTTTCTATCTTGCATTCTAGCATCACATCCTGCCATTACAAAAAAATGTTTTATATCTCCTTCATTTATAGCTTCAAGAACTTTGTCAATAACGTTAAAAATTTGATTATGAGCAAAGCCATTATCTATAAATCCATCTTCTAATTCTTTAGGTGGCTTGCAATTTTTTGCTATATTTATTATTTCAGAAAAATCTTTTTTTTCATCTATATGCTTACACCCATCTAATCCAGCAGAATTTGTAGTGAATACTCTTTCTAAATATTCTGATATAATCCCTCTTGGTGGAACTATACAGTTACTAGTAAATAAAATTGGACCATTAAAATCTTGAAACTCCTTAGTTTGATGCCACCACGAGTCACCATAATTACCAACTAAATTATCATACTTTTTAAAGAAAGGATATGCATGAGCTGGTAACATTTCACAGTGAGTATAAACATCTACCCCTGTCCCTTTTGTTTGATCTAATAAATCCTCTAAATCTTTTAAATCATGACCTGATATTAAAATTCCGGGTTTATCTCTTACTCCTATATTTACTTTTGTAGCCTCTGGATTTCCATACGCTTTTGTATTTGCTAAGTCTAATAACTCCATAGTATCAACACCATATTTTCCAACTTCAATTACCATTTGAAATAACTCTTCTATTCCCAGAGCATCACTATCAACATTGGCTAATGTATGTTCTACAAATTTATAAATATCTACATTTTCTTTCTCTAAATTTCTAGCATGAGCCAGATATGCACATAAACCTTTTAATCCATA